>JAIXXW010000208.1 GCA_027490555.1 Comamonadaceae bacterium
CCATACCCCCATGTCATTTGCTCAGCAAACGCATCGCATCTTCCAGCCCTTTGAGGGTCAAGGGGAACATGCGGTTGCTCATGAGTTGCTGGATGATGGCGATGCTCTGGCGGTATTGCCAGACACCTTGCGGTTCGGGGTTGATCCAGGCGTATTTGGGGAAGGTGTGCGTCAGGCGCTGCAGCCATTCCGCGCCGGTTTCCTCGTTGTTGTACTCGACACTGCCGCCCCTTTGCAAAATCTCGTAGGGGCTCATGGTGGCGTCCCCGATGAAGATGAGCTTGTAGTCCTTGTTGTACTTGCGCAGGATGTCCCAGGTCGGGAATTTTTCGGCGTAGCGACGCTTGTTGTTCTTCCACATGAAGTCGTAGACGCAGTTGTGGAAGTAATAAAAATCGAGGTGCTTGAACTCGGCCTTGACCGCTGAGAACATTTCTTCCACCCGGGCCACGTGCTCGTCCATGGTCCCGCCAACATCCATCAGCAGCAGGACCTTCACGTTGTTATGCCGCTCGGGGCGCATCAGGATGTCCAGGTAACCCGCGTTGGCCGCCGTCTGGCGGATGGTGCCGTCGAGGTCCAACTCGTCATGCGAGCCTTCACGCGCAAAGCGGCGCAGGCGGCGCAAGGCCACCTTGATGTTGCGGGTGCCCAGCTCCTGGCTGTCGTCGTAGTCCTTGTAGGCGCGCTGCTCCCAGACCTTGACGGCGCTCTTGTTGCCGCCTTTGCCACCGATGCGGATGCCTTGCGGGTTGTAGCCGCCGTTGCCAAACGGGGAGGTGCCACCCGTGCCAATCCATTTGTTGCCACCTTCGTGGCGCTCTTTTTGTTCTTCCAGACGCTTTTTCAGCGTCTCCATCAGTTCGTCCCAGCCCATCTTCTCGATGGCGGCTTTTTGCTCGGGCGTGAGTTCTTTTTGGAGGATTTTTTCGAGCCAGTCCAGGGGCACATCCTTGGTGAAGTCGGTCAGCATCTCCACGCCTTTGAAATAGGCGCCAAAAGCCTTGTCGAACTTGTCGAAATGCTTTTCGTCCTTGACCATCACGGTGCGGGCCAGGTGGTAGAAGTCGTCGATGCTGCAGGCGGCCGATGCCGGGCCGACCACATTCGCCTGCAGGGCCTCGAGCAGCGTGAGGTATTCACGCACGGAAACGGGCAGCTTGGCCGCACGCAGGGTGTAAAAAAAATCGATCAGCATGACCGGGGGTCCTTGGGTCGGGGGCGACTCAACTGAAAGTCAAGGTGCGTGCGCACATTGGGCCACTCGCTGGCGATGATGCTGTAGACGCAGGTATCGCGCAGTGCGCCAGCGCCCAGAGGGTGGTGATTGATCTGGTGGCTGCGCAGTACGCCATCGAGCTTGGCACCCAGGCGCTCGATGGCGCGGCGACTGGCGTGGTTGAAGAAGTGGGTGCGAAACTCCACCGCGATGCAGTTCAGCTGCTCAAAGGCATGCGCCAGCAGCAGGCGTTTGGCCTCGGTGTTGAGCGGGCCGCGTTGCACGCTTTGGCGGTACCAGGTCGAGCCGATTTCCACCCGCCGGTGGGTGGCGTCGATGTTCATGTAGGTGCTCATGCCCACCGCCCGGCCGGTGGCCGGATCGACCACGGCAAACGGGCACATGCTGCCTTGGGCCTGCAGCTGAAGGCGCCGCTCGATCTCGGCCGCCATGCCTTCGGGGTCGGGGATGGCGGTGTACCAAAGCTTCCACAGCTCACCGTCACGCACGGCCTCTGCCAGGTCATCGCGGTGCTGCGCCCGCAGCGGCTCCAGCCGGACGTGCGCACCGGTCAGGGTCACGGGCGGGCAGAAAACGCGCATGGTGTCAGCGGTTGCGCTGGTTCATGAAGACCAGCTTTTCAAACAGGGTCACGTCCTGCTCGTTTTTGAGCAGGGCGCCCACCAGTGGCGGCACCGAGATTTTCTGGTCGGCGCTTTGCAGGGCCTCGAGCGGAATGTCTTCGGCCACCAAGAGTTTCAGCCAGTCCAGCAATTCGCTGGTCGAGGGTTTCTTTTTCAGTCCGGGCAAACCGCGCACATCGTAAAACGTCTTCAGTGCCAGGGCCAGCAGGTCTTTTTTGAGCGTGGGGAAGTGCACATCCACGATCTGACGCATGGTGTCGGCTTCGGGAAACTTGATGTAGTGGAAAAAGCAGCGGCGCAAAAAGGCATCTGGCAGTTCTTTTTCGTTGTTCGAGGTGATGAACACCAAGGGGCGGGTCTTGGCCTTGATCAGCTGGCGGGTTTCGTAGCAATAAAACTCCATTCGGTCGATTTCGCGCAGCAGGTCGTTCGGGAACTCGATGTCGGCCTTGTCGATCTCGTCGATCAGGATGGCCACCGGCGTTTCGGAGGTGAAGGCCTGCCACAGCACGCCCTTGACGATGTAATTCTCAATGTCCTTGACCTTCTCGTCGCCCAGTTGGCTGTCGCGCAGCCGGCTCACCGCGTCGTACTCGTACAGGCCTTGCTGGGCCTTGGTGGTCGATTTGATGTGCCACTGCAACAGGGGCAGGCCCAAGGCCTGAGACACTTCCTCGGCCAACATGGTTTTGCCGGTTCCAGGCTCGCCTTTGACCAGCAAAGGACGCTTGAGGGTGATCGCGGCGTTGACGGCCAGCATCAGGTCTTGGGTGGCGACGTAGTTCTGGGTGCCTTGGAATTTCATGGGTTGCAGTTCTCGGATTCAGGAAAGTTGCTTGTCAGGATTATGGGGGCCAGCCCGATATAATCCGCAGTTGATTTTTATCAATCAATTGGATTGTGTGAGCAAAATGAACAAGTTGTTGACCTCGATGTTTGCCATGGCTGTCGCTTCAGTGACCGCCTTTTCCGCCCAAGCCCAGGAAATCAAGGGCGATGCCAAAGCTGGCGAACAGAAGATTGCCATGTGCATCGGGTGCCACGGCATCCAGGGCTACCAAGCCAGCTTTCCAGAGATCTACCGTGTGCCCATGATTTCGGGCCAGAACGCCAAGTACATTGTGGCCTCGCTCAACGCTTACAAGAAAGGCGAGCGCAAGCACCCGACCATGCGCGGCATTGCCGAGACACTGACCGAGCAGGACATGGCCGATCTGGCGGCCTACTACGAGCAGCATGGCAACATCAAGCCTGCCACCAAGGCGCCCAAGGCCCCCGATGCCAAAGTGGCCGCCTTGCTGCAAAAGGGCGCATGCATCTCCTGCCACGGCGACAATTTCAACAAGACGGTGGACCCCAGCTATCCCAAGATCGCCGGTCAGCACAAGGACTACCTGTTCGTGGCCCTGAAGTCCTACAAGGTGGAGAACCAGGCCACCTGGGGACGCAGCAACGGTGTGATGGGCGGCATTGCCAAGCAATTCACCAATGCCGAGTTGAAGGCCCTGTCGGCCTACATTGCGGCCCAGGAGTCCGAGCTGAAAGTGGTTCCTCAGCCGCGCTTTCGCTGATCGGGCTTGGTGCCAACCCCCCCAAAAAAAACCCGCTCAGGCGGGTTTTTTTTGTGTGCGCAGCGCACAGCGTCAGTCCCGGGTGGCGTGGCGTTGTACGCAGGCGATGTAGGCCTCGCCATCGGGCATGCGGCCAGCGCGCTGGCTTTCAAAAATCATGCGGCCCAGGCACTCCATGGTTTGGTGGTGCGCGTCGTGCAGCGAGTTGAGCTTGTGCGTCAGCAATTCCACCGCTTGGCGAATGCCCCGGGGCTGGTCGATGCTGCATTGTTCGCTGATGGACAGGTGCATCGACAGGTGCAAAAACGGGTTGGTCCGGTTCGGGTCGTCTTTCAGCATGCTGGCCAGGGCGGCGTCCACATCGGCCAGTTCGGCATGGTATTCGGGGTGTTCGTCAACCCATTGGCTGACCAGCATTTCCATGGGTTCGAGCGCAGCGCCTGAGCGGGCTTTGGCGTAGACGCCGCAAAAAAATCGCCGGACATCGGCTTGTGAGGGTTGGATCAGCATGGGGTGGATTGTCTCTGATGTGAGTTGGGTGGTGAGAGGCCGGGGTGCGGGGCCGGGGCTCAGAGGCGCTTCGCTTTGCCACATCGCCCCGACCCCGCACCCCGGCCTCTCACGTGGGCGTGATCACGGAGGGGCAAAACGCGACAGTTTGAATCCCCCCAACACCCGAGCCAGGCGGGACGGCGGCGCTGGTCGGGCGATGTGGCAAAGCGAAGCGCCTCTGAGCCCGGCCAGCGCTGCTGTCCCGCCTGGCGGACAGACATTGCATCGCTCTACAACGTGTGGTCCTCAAACGCTCACCTCAACCGGTAAAGCGCCCCTAGAATGGTGTCACCCACCTTTTGTGCATGCAATATAATGCACATTCCACATCCTGAAGAGACCAGTCACATGAACCAAGCCTACATTTGCGACGCGATCCGGACCCCCTTTGGCCGTTACGGCGGTGCCCTGAGCAGTGTGCGCACCGACGACCTGGGCGCGGTGCCGCTGCGTGCCCTGATGGCCCGCAACCCGAATGTGGACTGGGCCGCTGTGACCGATGTGCTGTACGGCTGCGCCAACCAGGCCGGAGAAGACAACCGCAACGTGGCCCACATGAGCAGTTTGTTGGCCGGTTTGCCGATCGACGTGCCCGGTGCCACCATCAACCGCCTGTGCGGCTCGGGGCTGGACGCCATTGGCACCGCCGCCCGCGCCATCAAGGCGGGCGAGGCCGGTTTGATGATCGCCGGTGGTGTCGAGAGCATGAGCCGTGCCCCGTTTGTGATGTCCAAGGCCGAGACCGCCTTCAGCCGCGCCAATGCGGTGTACGACACCACCATCGGCTGGCGCTTTGTCAACAAGCTGATGAAGGCCCAGTACGGTGTGGACTCCATGCCCGAGACGGCCGAGAACGTGGCCACCGACTACCAGATCGAGCGCGAAGCCCAGGACCGGATGGCCTACAACAGCCAGCTGCGTGCGGTGGCCGCGATCCAGGCCGGGCACCTGGCCCGCGAAATCGTGGGTGTGAGCATCCCCCAGAAAAAGGGCGATGCCATCCTGGTCGACACCGACGAGCATCCCCGTGAAACCAGCATGGAAGCACTGGCCAAGCTCAAAGGCGTGGTGCGCCCGGACGGCACGGTGACCGCAGGCAACGCCTCGGGTGTGAACGACGGCGCTTGCGCCTTGCTGCTGGCCGATGAAGCCATTGCCGCCAAAAACGGCCTGACCCCCAAGGCCCGCATCGTGGGCATGGCCACGGCCGGTGTGGCCCCGCGCGTGATGGGCATTGGTCCTGCGCCCGCCACGCTCAAGGTGCTGGCGCAAACCGGTTTGACCCTCGACCACATGGACGTCATTGAACTCAATGAAGCCTTTGCCGCCCAAGGCCTGGCCGTGCTGCGCCTGTTGGGCCTGAAAGACGATGACGCCCGCGTCAATGCCTGGGGCGGGGCGATCGCCTTGGGTCACCCGCTGGGCGCATCCGGTGCCCGCCTGGCCACCACGGCCATCAACCGCTTGCAGCAGACCGCAGGCCGCTATGCGCTGTGCACCATGTGCATCGGTGTCGGCCAGGGCATTGCGCTGGTCATCGAGCGCGTCTGAGTCCGCACAGCGCGCCAGGCTGTGCCCCAGCGCGTTGTGAGGGCGCACCCAGACCGCTGCGGCAGGGCCGGTCGGCCATGCTCAGTGCTGGTGCAGCGCCCGCTGCAGCTGCGCATGCAAATCCAGCAGGATGCGCGCCAGCCGTTCGATGACCGCGTCCCTGTCTTCCGTGACCGTGAGGCTGACATTGAGGGCGTAGTCCAGGTCCTGGCATCGGACCGGGGTCGAGAGCGCGACCACCCCAGGCTGCCAAGAAGCTGCGCACCAGCCCTTTTGTGCCACGCTGGCCTGGGCCTGGGCCAGATGCTCGGCCAGGGCCGGCCAGTGTTGCGCATGCTTGCGCGCCAGGTGCTGCAGCAGCGCCGAGCGCTGCGGTTCACGGGCCTGGGACAGGTAGGCCATGCCGAGCGAAGTGGACTCTATGGGCACACGCTGGCCTGAGACCACCGAGCGCAAGCTGGGCCGCGGGTTGTAGCGGATCGACTCCAGGTACACCATCTCGTCGAGGTCGGGGGCGGCCAGGCCGACGTTGATGTGCTGACTTTGGGCGGTCGCGCGCATCAAGGGCAGGGCCGTGTTCAGGATGTCAGAGCCGGCGCGCATGGCGTGGGCCAGGCTCAGCGTCGCGGGCGCCAGCCGGTAGGCGCGTGTGAGCGTGTCGATCTGCAAAAAGCCGGTGCCCACCAGGGTTTGCGTGAGCCGGCTCACCGTCGACTTGGACAAGCCGGTGCGTTCGGCCAGCTCGGCATTGCCCAGCAGGGTCGAGCCGGGCCGGAAAGCCTGGAGCAGGGCCATGCCTCTTTCGAGGGAACGGTTGCTCGGTGAGCGCCCTGGTTTGGCGGGCCTGGGTGATGTGGCAGTGGTCATGGTGGGGCTCTGGTTGAACCGCCTGGGCGCGCCGGCTGCAGCCGGCTGCGCCGCAGCGCTTGTTCCATTCTATGGAATGGAGGGGCGCCCAGTTTGGCCGATCACGCATAAGCTTGAAGCCACGGTTTGGCAGCCTCAGGCCAGGCCGGCGCAGCCACAGAACATGCCCACAGGAGACCGCACGATGAAGACGACCCGATGGCCTGCCATCTTCCAAACACTCACCACGGCCTTGGCATGGCTGGCCATGGCGCTGCTGGCCGTGCCCGCGCAGGCCGCATTTCCAGACAGAACGGTCAAGCTGATCGTGCCGTTTGCGCCGGGTGGCGGAACCGACAGCATCACCCGCTCGCTGGCCACCGGCATGGCGCAGGCGCTGGGCCAGTCGGTGATTGTGGAGAACCGGCCCGGTGCCGGCACCATCATCGGCTCGGAGGTGGTCGCCAAGAGCCCGCCCGATGGTTACACCCTGGTGATGGCCACCTTTGCCCATGCGGTCAACCCCAGCCTGATGCCCAGGCTGCCCTTTGATCCCGACAAGGCCTTTGCGCCGGTGTCCCAGGTGGCAAGGGGCCCCAACGTGCTGGTGGTCAAGACCGAGAGTCCGCTCAAAACCGTCAAGGACCTGGTGGATGCAGCCAGGGCACAACCCGGACGCCTGTCTTATGCCTCGCAAGGCAATGCCACTTCGGCACACCTGGCCGGTGAAATGTTTGAAAACCTGGCCAAGGTCAAGATGCTGCACATTCCTTACCGCGGTGCCGGGCCGGCTATGACGGATCTGCTCGGTGGTCAGGTGGACATGATGTTCGCCACCGCTGCGGCGGTGGCGCCCCACATTGCAGCGGGCAGATTGCGGGCGATTGCCGTGACCTCGCCCGAGCGCTCACCCGCCATGCGCAGCGTGCCCGCCATCGCCGAGGTGGTGCCAGGCTATGCCGTCGAGAGCTGGTACGGCTTGTTCGCCCCTGCCGGCACGCCCGCCGATGTGATTGGCAGACTCCAGCAGGCGGTCAGGCTGGCTGCACAGGCTGACGACTTCAAGAAAAAACTCGAACCCGAAGGTCTGACGGTCACCGCCGGCACGCCGCAGGAGCTGGAGGCCTATGTCAAGCGCGAAGAGCAGCGCTGGCGCCAGATCGTCAGGGAAAACAACATCAAACCCGATTGAGCGCCCAGGAGAGCCCCATGGACCATTCCCTGATCGAGCTGCAAGTGCACAGCGGCATCGCCACCCTGACCCTGAACCGCCCGGACAAACGCAACGCCATGAGCGATGCGATGCGCACCGAATTCATCGATGCCCTGGAGTCGGTCACGGCCGACAAGGCCATCCGAGCGCTGGTCCTGACCGGGGCTGGCAAGGCCTTTTGTGCCGGGGGTGACATCGCCGGCATGCAAAAGCGGATGAATGCCCCGGCCGGCGAGGTCGGCTTCAACGGCTGGCACCGCCAGCAGCGGGTGCACCACACCCAGTCCTTGCTGCACACCTGCCCCAAGCCGGTGATCGCGGCGGTCAACGGCGCCGCTTCCGGGCTGGGCGCCGACACCGCACTGGCCTGCGATTTCATCATCGCCAGCGAATGGGCCAGTTTCACCTGGTCCTACATCCTGCGCGGCATCGTGCCCGACGGCGGCGGCATGTATTTCCTGCCCCGCCGGGTGGGGCTGTCCATGGCCAAGCAACTCATCTTCACCGGCCGCAAGGTGCCGGTCGACGAGGCGCTGGCGCTGGGCATCGTGGACCGCAAGACCGCCTCAGAGACCTTGCTGGCCGACGCGCAGGCCTGGGCCATGGAGCTGAGTCGGGCCTCGCCCACGGCCTTGGCGCTGACCAAGACCATCCTCAACCAGAGCTATGAATTGCGCGCCCACGATGTGTTTGCGCAAGGCAGCCAGGCGCAAGGCATCTGCTACACCAGCAGCGAGCACCGCGCTGCGGTCGAGGCCTTTTTGTCGCCGGCGTCCAAGCAGGAAGCGTGAGATGGATGCGATCGCACGTTTGCTGCGGCCCCGCAGTGTGGCCGTGATCGGGGCTTCGGCCGACCCCACCAAAACGGCGGGTCGGCCGATGGCCTATCTGAAAAAACTCGGCTTTGCCGGCGAGGTGTTTCCGGTCAACCCCAAGGTCGACAGCATCGATGGCCTGCCTTGCTACAAGGATGTGGCCAGCTTGCCTGCGGTGCCCGATGTGGGCATCGTCTTGCTGGGGGCCGAGCGTGCGCACCAAGCGGTGCAAGAGCTGGCTGCGCAAGGCTGTCCAGCGGCGATTGTGCTGGCCAGTGGTTATGCCGAAACCGGCCAGGCCGGTGCCGCGCGTCAGCAGCAGCTGTTGCAGGCGGCGGGCCGCATGCGCATCCTGGGGCCCAACACCATCGGTCTGGTCAACCTGACCGACCACATCATGCTCTCGGCCACCGGGGCGCTGGAGATGGACAGCTTTCCGGTCGGCTCGATCGGCGTGGTCTCGCAAAGCGGCGGCATCCTGGGCTCCTTGTTGTCCCGGGCTGCAGCGCGGGGCATTGGTTTGTCCAAGCTGATTTCGACCAGCAACGAGGTGGACCTGGAGCTGTCGGACTTCATCGACCACCTGGCCGACGACCCGGCCACCCGCGTGATCGCGCTGTACATCGAAACCGTGCGGCATCCCCAGAAATTCAGGCAGGCCTGTCTGAAAGCGGCGCGGATGGGCAAGCCGGTGGTGGCTTTCAAGATCGGCCGCTCCGAAGCGGGTGCGCTGGCGGCGGTCTCGCACACCGGGGCCATGGCGGGTGCCGACCGCATGTACGACGCCCTGTTCCGAGATGTCGGCGTCATCCGTGCACGCACTTTTGCAGACCTGCTGGACATCCCGGCGGCGCTGGCCACGGGCCGCAGCCTGCACGGCCAGCGCGTGGCCATCCTGACCTCCACCGGTGGTGCCGGCACCCTGGTGTCGGACGAACTGGGCCTGGCCGGTTTTGCAACGCCAGCGCCCGACGAGGCGACCGCCAGCACATTGCGGGCCCTGAACTCGGGCAGCGAAGCCGTGCTGGACCGCAACCCGATCGATGTCACCCTGGCGGGGCTGCGGCCGGACCTGCTGCGAGGCGCTATCCGCGCCTTGCTGGCCAGTCCCAGCTACGACGCGCTGGTCATCGTGGTCGGCTCATCGGGCCTGGCACGACCCGAGCTGATGGCGGGAGCCATCGAGGACTGTCTGCCGGATTCGGACAAGCCGGTGTTGGCCTATGTGAGCCCGCATGCCCCGGCGGTGGGCAAGCTGCTGACCGAAAAAGGCGTGCCGGCCTATGCCGCCGCCGAGAGCATTTCGGCTGCCGTGGCCGCGATGCACCAGGTCGCGCGGCGGCCCGCGTGCGCGCCCTTGTTGCCAGAGCCCCAGATCCCCGAGACCGGTCCGCTGCCCACGGGGGCGCTGGACGAAGCCCAGGCCAAGCAGCTGTTTGGCCGCTTTGGCCTGCCCTGCACAGCCGAGCGGGTGGTGCACACGCCCGAGCAGGCCATGGCCGCCGCCACCGAGCTGGGCGGCCCGGTGGTGCTGAAAATCCTGTCGGCGCACATCGCCCACAAAAGCGATGTGGGGGGCGTGGCCGTCGGCGTGGCGGTGCAGGCCTTGCCCGAGCGCATGGCGCAGATGCGCCAGCGCGTGCAGTTGTCCACCGGCCAAGCCCCGGACACCTTCTTGGTGCAGGAAATGGTTCAGGGCGGTGTGGAACTGATTTTGGGCATGCACCGGGATGCCTTGGGCACCGCCATCATGCTGGGCATGGGCGGTGTGACGGCCGAGCTGCTGCAGGACACGGCCATGCGCTGGGTGGCGGGGCCGGCGGGCCTGAGCCGCAGCGAGGCCTTGTCGATGGCGCAGGCGCTCAAGACCTGGCCTTTGCTGGTGGGCTACCGTGGCCGGCCGCATGCCGACGTCGAGGCGCTGGTCGACGCCGTGGTGGCCTTCTCGCGCATGGCCGGTCAGCTCGGTGAGCACCTGCTCGAGGCCGAAATCAACCCGCTGTTTGTGCTGCCCCAAGGGCAGGGCGTGCGCGCTGCAGACGGGGTGGCCGTGCTGCGCTGAACACCGGGTGCGCGGGCTCTGCGTCTCTGAACACGCGCAGGGGTGTCAGTGGGGCCCGCGAAAGTCGAGCTGGCGCAGCAGCGCCGCAGTGGCTTGCTGCAGCCGCGACAGCGGGCGAGCAGCGGGCATGGCCAGCACCAGGCGGTTCCACAGTGCCGGCGGTCCGATCAGGGCGGTGGGCAGGCGCTCGGCCTGCTGCGCCATCAGCAGCGCGCTTTGCGGCAAGATCGAGCAGCCCACCCCGTGCTCCACCAAGGCGATGGCGCTGTGCACAGCCCCCACCTCGGCCACGATGTGCAGGCCGATGCGCCGCGGCAGCAAGACCGCATCGACCAGGCTGCGGATCGGGTTGGGGGCCGAGGGCAAAATCATCGGCAGCTGCGCCAGTTCTGCAAGGGACAGCCGGGGTTTGAGGGCGGTGCCGTGCGGTGCCACCAGCACCAGGCGTTCACGCATCAGCGCTTCGCTGACGATCAGCGGGGTGGGCGCGGGGTCGAACAGCAAGGCCAAATCGATGCGCCCTTGCAGGAGGTCTTCGCGCAGCGACAGGCTCAGGCCTTCGCTGATGCTGATCATGGCCTGCGGCAGCTGTTGCCGAAAACGCTCCACCAAGGGCACACACAGCCCCGCAGCCACGCGGTGCGGCAAACCCACCAGCACCCGTCCGCTGGGCTCTTCGTTCATGTCCAGCAACTGGCGCCTGGCTTGGCGTGCGCCTTCGAGCAAGGTGCGTGCATGCACCAGCAGGGCTTGGCCTGCGGCGGTCAGCCGCACGCCACGCCCATGCCGCTCAAACAGGCGTTGCCCCAGGTCCGCTTCGAGCAAAGCGAGCTGGCGGCTGATGCTCGGCTGGCTCAAGTGCAAGGCGGTGGCCGCACGGCTGACGCTGCCGCTGTCGGCCACCGTCGCAAAAGTTTCAAGTTGACGCAAATCCATGGCGCGATCGTTCGATGCGTTCATTCTATAGCTGGTATAGCCATTGCAGCATTTACACCGGTGCGTTGCGACCGCACACTGGGCAACTTCTGAACCGATTTTTTCAAGCATGAGATTCGCCAACAAGGTGGCCCTGGTCACAGGCGCTGGCTGTGTGGGGCCAGGCTGGGGCAATGGGCGCGCGATGGCAGTGCGCCTGGCCCAAGAGGGCGCGCAGGTCTGGGCCGTTGACGTCGATCCCGCGCGTTTGGCGCAGACGCTGGCGCTGGCGGGAGAGCATGCGCACGCGATCCATCCTTTCGAATGCGATGTGACCGACAGCGCCAGTGTGGGCCGCATGGTCCAGGCCTGCGCCGAGCGTCTGGGCGGGCTGGACATCCTCATCAACAACGTGGGCGGATCGGCCCCCGGCGGCCCGGTGGAGATGAGCGAAGACGTCTGGGACGCTCAGATCAACTTCAACCTCAAAAGTGTTTTTCTGACCTGCAAGCATGCCTTGCCCTGGCTCAAAGCCCGTGGCGGCGGGGCCATCGTCAACATGGCCTCGACCTCGGGCATCCGCTGGACCGGCAGTGCCCAGGTGGCCTATGCGGCGGCCAAGGCCGGCGTGATCCAGATGTCCAAGGTCTTGGCCATCCAGCACGCGGCAGACCACATCCGGGTCAACACCGTGGTGCCGGGCCAGTTGCACACCCCGATGGTCGAGTCACGCCTGGCAGGCCAGCGCGCAGGTGGCGATGTGCAGGCCCTGCTGAACCAGCGTCTGGCCCGGATTCCCCTGGGATTCATGGGCGACGGCCGCGACAGTGCCAGCGCCGCCCTGTTCCTGGCCTCCGAGGATGCGCGCTTCATCACCGGCACCGAAATTGTGGTCGACGGCGGCATGACCGTGCGCTGCGGCTGAACTTCCTTTCCCTTCACACCAACCGAGGAGATAGACATGACCCAGAACTTGTCCCGGCGGCAGTGGCTGCAGCGCAGCAGTGCCGCTGCATGGGCCAGCAGCTTGGGTGGCCTGGCCTGGTCGCAAAGCAACAACCGACCCGTGCGTCTGATCGTGGCGTTTGCACCCGGCGGTCCGGTGGATTTTGTCGCGCGGACACTGGCCGAAAACCTGTCCCGGGAGTTGGGCCGCCCGGTGCTGGTCGACAACAAGCCGGGCGCCAACGGCGCGATCGGCGCGATGGAGACCCTCAAAGGCGAAGCCGATGGCAGCACCGTCTGGATCACCAGTGTGGGTGCCGCCGCCATCAATCCTGCGCTGTACGACAAGCTGCCTTATGACATGCAGCGTGACTTCACGCCAGTGTCCTTGGTGGTCAACAACGTCGAGGTGTTGGTCACCAGTGCGCAAAACCCCGCCACCGATGCGGTCGATTTTGTGCAACGCGCCCGGGCCAGCAATGCGCCGACGCCGATGGCGTCCTCTGGCATCGGCAGCATCCCCCATTTGGCGCTGTTGCAGATGCAAGATGCCACCAAGTTGGATGTGTTGCATGTGCCCTTCAATGGCATGGCGCCTGCGTTGACCAACCTGCTTGGCGGACAGGTGGCCGGTGTGTTCGCGGATGTCCCTGCGGTGATGGCGCAGATCAAGTCCGGGCGGCTCAAGGCTTTGGGCATGGCCTCGCGCGTCAGGCATCCGGGCTTGCCCGAGGTCAGGACCTTTGAGGAGATGGGTTTTCCGGCGGTGGACACCAACAACTGGTACGCCTTTTTTGTCTCGGCACGCACCCCTCGGCCTGTCGTGGAGGCACTCAATGCCGCGACGCGCCGGGCCTTGGCCGACCCGGGCGTGGCCAACCGCTTGTTGCAGTCTGGCGCAGAACCGCGCGCCACATCGCCCGAGGAGATGGCCGCTTTGCTCAGGGCCGACACCCACAAGTGGGCGGCCTTGATCAAGGCGCGCAACATTCGCCTGGATGTTTGAGTGGGCACACCGTGGATGAACCGGGAGATGGCGTGAGTACCCTGTGGCTGTGTGATCAGGACGGACCCTGGCAAGGGCCTGCAGGGGCAGACCTGCAATCGTGGCGTGCATGGCGTGGCGACCTGCAAGGCTGGCGCCACTACTGGACAGGGCCGCTGCACCAGCGGCCAAGTCCTGCTGCGGGGGCGGTGTGGCAAACGCTGACACCCGGCACCGATCTGCTGGGGCCGGGTGTGTCCAGGCCCGGGGCCCAAGCGCCTTTCCACTACGTGGTCGAAACCGATGTGGCCGCCGGGGGCGAGGATGATTTTCACGCCTGGTACGAGCAAGAGCACCTGCCCGGTCTGTCCAGGGTGCCGGGCTGCTTGCGGGCGCGTCGCTGGATGCGGCGCGAGGGCCCTGCGGGTCTGCCCCTGCATCTGGCCTGTTATGACCTGTTGCATGCCGATGTGACCGAGTCAGAGCCCTGGCTGGCCGTGCGCCACACCGATTGGAGCAGCCGCGTGCGGCCCTTGTTCCGCCACACCCGCCGAACCCTTTTTGTGCACCCCGGCAGCCCAACATGACGCTCTCGCCCGAACAGACCACCCCGGTGAGGACCTACGACGCACATCCCACGGTGCCGTCTTGGCCACTCCCACCGGGTGCCTGCGATGCGCATGTCCATGTGTTTGGCCCTCCCGAGCGCTTTGCCTACAGCCCTTCGCGCCAGATCACGCCGGTGGCCGCACCGCGCGACAACCTGTATGCCTTGCACCGCACATTGGGCATTGAACGCTGCGTGATCGTGCAGTCCATGGTGCATGGCCTGGACAACAGCGTGGTCGAAGACGCGATCGCCCATGGCCAGGGGCGTTACCTGGGGGTGGCGCTGGTGCCTGTCGATGTGCCCGATGCCGAACTGGCCCGCTTGGCCCAGGCCGGCATGCGGGGGGTTCGTTTCAATTTCATGCGGCACCTGGGCGCGGGTGCCGATGTGCGCGAAGTCTTGGCCCTCACCCCCCGTCTGGCAGCCCATGGGCTGCATTTGCAGGTCCATTTTGAATCGGCCTTGGTCCATGAGTTGGGACCCTGGCTGGTGCAAAGCCAGGTGCCGGTGGTGATCGACCACATGGGCCGTGTCGACGCCCGCCTGGGTGAGCAGCATGCCGACTTCCAAGCCTTGATGCGTTTGCTGGATGCGCCCCATTGCTGGCTCAAGCTCAGTGGCATTGACCGCATCGATGCCCATGCGCCGCCCGATGAACGCTACACCCGGGGCGTGGCCTTGGCGCAGCGCTTGTGGCGCGTCCATGGGGACCGTTGCGTTTGGGGCAGCGATTGGCCGCACCCCAACCATACGCACATTCCCAATGACGCTGCGCTGGTCGACGCCATTGCCCAGATCGTGCCCGATGAGGGCGGCCGCCAAGCCTTGTTGGTGGACAACCCGCAGCGCCTGTACCGTTTCCAGGAATGAGCCCTGTTGGCAGCGCCATGGCGAAGGCCAATGGGGCAGAAAAATACAGTCTAACACTCCATTAAATACAGACAATAAGTGCGTTATTTTCCGTAAAAAATTGAATAAATGCCCTAGACTCCAGCCTTCGTTGACCCGCTTGATCGTGTGAAAGGGATGTGGCGGGTCCTGTGGTGGCTTTGACGCGATGGGATAAATTTTTATGGAAACGGTAGCCCCGGTTTGGTTATGGGCGATCTTTGTGGCGATTGTGCTGGTCTCGCTGTTTGTGGACTTTGTGGTCCTGAAAAAACAAGGCGCGCACGGCATTGGCGTGAAGGAAGCTCTGAACTGGTCATTGATCTGGATTGCACTGAGCTTCCTGTTCAACGGCTTGTTCTGGTGGGCCGTCAAGGACACCACGGGTTCGGTCGAGATGGCCAACACCAAGTCTTTGGAGTTCCTGACCGGTTACCTGATCGAGAAGTCCTTGGCGGTGGACAATATTTTTGTCTTCCTCATGATCTTCACCTACTTCTCGGTGCCCCCGGAATTCCAAAAACGGGTGCTCATGATCGGCATCATCGGTGCGATTGTGTTGCGCACCATCATGATCCTGGTGGGGGGATGGCTGCTGTCCGAGTTCCACTGGGTGCTGTATGTGTTTGGCGCCTTCCTGATCCTCACCGGCGTGAAAATGTGGTGGGCAGCAGGCCAGGAGCCGGATCTGGACAACAACCCCGCGCTCAAGCTCTTGCGCAGGTTCTTGCCGGTGAGCAAAAACTACGACGGTGAGAAATTCTGGACGGTTGAAAACGGCCAGAAAATTGCAACGCCTTTGTTCATGGTGATCTGCTTGATTGCCTTGACCGATGTGATCTTTGCAGTGGACTCGATCCCGGCGATTTTTGCGATCACCACAGACCCCTTCATCGTGCTGACCAGCAATGTGTTTGCCATTCTGGGTTTGCGGGCCATGTACTTTTTGCTGGCGGCCGTGGCCAACAAATTCCATTTGCTCAATTACGGACTGGCCGTGATCCTGGTCTTCATCGGAACCAAGATGTGCCTGATCGACATCTACAAGATTCCGGTCGGCTACTCACTGGGCGTGGTGGTGGCCATCCTGGCCGTGACCATGGCGCTCAGTGTCCGGACGTCCAAAACCTGACCGGGGCATCCGGGCCCGCACACCCTGGCATGGCAAGCGGGGTGTGACGGGGCGTGGTGTTCAGGCGGCTGTTTCGCTGGGCTGCAAGAGCAGTTGGACCAGCGGATGCTGGACTTTCTTTTCTGTACCGATGGCGTAGAAATGCTCTTTCACGCCCTCACAGGGCCCCAGGCGCTGGACATCGCCCTGCGCCACCAGTTCATCATGGACCCATTCCGCAGCGGGGAACACGCCCATGCCACTTTGACCAAAGGTTTTGAGCAAGGCGCTGTCCTCGAACTCGCCAACAATCCTGGGCTGGACCGCATGGTGTTCAAACCAGTGGTCCAGGCGGGTTCGCACGGCGGTGTGTGATGTGGGCAAGAGCACCGGCAACTCGGCCAGACAGGCCGGAAAATTTTTCTTGCCGGCTTTCACCAGGGCCGCATGGCCGTACCAGGACACACCGGTGGAACCCAAGGCGTGGTTGTAGAGCTTGATGTTGGCGTTGCTGGGTGCCGGGCGGTCAGACAAGACCACGTCCAGACGGTGCAAGGCCAGATCGCCCAACAGTTCGTCAAACTCGCCCTCGTGGCACAGCAAGCGCAAATGGGGCTCGCCCATCACGGGCTGCATCAGGCGCCGAACCACCAATTTGGGCAAACCATCCGAGATGCCTGCCGTCAGGCGCACGGTGGGAGAGCTGACCGCATCGCGGACCTTGGTGGGCAGGTTCTCGCCCAGCTGAAAGATCAGGTCGGCCTGTTGCATCGCCGCCAAGCCGGCATCGGTCAGCACCAGGCCCCGGCCCGCCGGTTTGAGCAACTCAAAGCCCAATGAGCGCTCCAGTTCCCGCACCTGGGCACTGACGGTCTGCACCGCCATGTCGAGTTTGTCTGCTGCTTTGGTGATGCCGCCTTCCTTGGCCACCACCCAGAAATAGTAGAGGTGCTTGTAATTGAAGGTCGTTCTCATATTCAGTATTTTACAGACGATGCATCAGGAATGGTCTGAATTAAACATCAGCGCAGTCTCGCCGGGACATGGGGGAAACCATGATGACCTGAACCGGTCAGCCCATGGGCGCGCCGCATCCCAGCAGGCTGCTCAGGGGCGGCCTGGATCGGTGGCGCTCACAGCCCACCGGATTCATGCAGGGGGGCTGCTGGCAGGGCGCGGTGGGGCAACACCGGTGAACAAACCCAGGGCCGCATCGGTCAGCGCATCGAGCGAGACGCGGTGAGGGCGGGTGTGCCTGGCCTGTGGGCCGGGTGCGCGGTACCACTGCACTGTCCAGTTCAGGGCACCAAAAATCATCAGCCGCGCCAAGGGCACTGGGCATTGCAGGTGCCCGCTGTCGTGTAGCGCCTGCAGCACGGGCGTCCAGGCGGTTTCATAGCCGTCCTTGAGCTGCGTGATCGTCTGGCGCTGTTCGGCGCTGAGCGAGCGCCACTCGTAGAGCATCACCGGGATGAAGTCGCTGTCGGGCCCGAGCAGCACATCCAACTGGTTGCGGACCAAGACCCGCAAGCGCTCGTGGGGGCTGACCTGCTCACCCCATCGGGCACAGGCAGCGTTTTGCCGCGCAATGGCCTGTTGCATGCCCTCGACCATCACGGCCAGCAACAGGTCCTGCTTCTGACCAAAGTGATAAAACGGCGAGCCCGGCTGCATGCCGACTTGCGCAGCGATCTCGCGCGTGCTGGTGGCATCGTAGCCTTTTTGGTGGAACAAGCGGGCGGCGGCGGCGATCAGGGCCTGGCGGCGGTTGCCATCGTCGCGTTCGTCCTCGGTCTTGCGGGGGCGCCCGCGAGCGCGTGGGGATGGGGCGGCTTCGCGCATGCGTTCAGCGGCCAGGCAAGCCCATGCTGCGCGCGATCACTTCTTTCATGATCTCGTTGGTGCCGCCGTAAATGCGTTGCACACGGGCATCAGCATAGGCGCGGGTGATGGGGTATTCCCACATGTAGCCGTAGCCGCCGTGCAGTTGCACGCATTCGTCCATCACCTTGCATTGCAGGTCCGAGCACCAGTACTTGGCCATGCTGGCCGTGGCCGTGTCGAGCTGGTCCTGCAGCAACAACTCGCTGCATTTGTCCACAAACACGCGGGCCACCTGCACCTCGGTCTGCAACTCGGCCAGGGTGTAGCGGGTGTTCTGGAACTGCCCCACCGCCTGACCAAACACTTGGCGGTCCTTCACATACTGCACCGTCCAGTCGATGGCCGCCTGCGCTGCGGCGATGCCACCGATGGCGATTTGCAGGCGCTCCCAGGGCAGCTGCTCCATCAGGCAGATGAAGCCCTTGCCCTGCATGGCCGTGCCCCCCAGCAGCTGGTCGGCGCTGACTCGGACATTGTCAAAAAACAGCTCGGAAGTGTCTTGCGCTTTGAGGCCCAGCTTCTTCAGGCGCTTGCCCTTTTCAAAACCGGGCATGCCGCGTTCGATCAAAAACAGGCTGGTGCCCTTGGCCCCGGCGGCCGGGTCGGTTTTGGCCACCAGGATGACCAGATCGGCATGCCAGCCATTGGTGATGAAGGTCTTGCTGCCGTTGATCAAATACGTGCCATCCGATTGCAGCAGTGCAGTGGTTTTCACGCCCTGCAGGTCCGAGCCCGCAGCCGGCTCGCTCATGGCGATCGCGCCCACCATCTTGCCGCTGGCCAATTGGGGCAGGTACTTTTGCTTTTGCGCCTCGGTGCCGTAATGCAGCAGGTAGGGCGCCACGATCTCGCTGTGCAGACCAAAGCCGATGCCGCTGAAACCGGTGCGTGAGAGCTCCTCCATCTGCACCACCGAATACAGCTTGTCCGCGTCCGAGCCGCCATAGGCCTCTGGCATCGTCATGCACAAAAAGCCGTTGGCACCGGCTTTGTCCCACACCGCACGGTCCACGAAGCCTTGCTCTTCCCAGGCCTCGTGGTGGGGGGCGATTTCCTTGTCCATGAAGCGGCGAAAACTGTCGCGGAAAGCTTCGTGGTCGGCGTTGAAGAGCGTGCGTTCGATCATGGGTGTCTCCTGTTGGACGGCGTCGCGCATCATTTTACAAAGCGCTTGCTTGGTAAAAGTCTATACTGAATGTCGCAACACACCCGCCTGTGAGGAGACCGCCATGAGTGAAGCATTTGTTTACGACGCCATCCGCACCCCGCGTGGCAAAGGCAAAAAAGACGGCAGCCTGCACGAAGTCAAGCCCATCAGCTTGCTGTCCGGCGTGCTGCGTGCCCTGCAAAGCCGCAACCAGTTCGACACCGCTGCGGTGGACGATGTGGTGATGGGCGTGGTCTCGCCGATTGGCGAGCAAGGCTCGGTTATCCCCAAGGTGGCGGCGCTGGCGGCGGGTTGGGACTGGCGTTGCTCGGGCGTGCAGATCAACCGCTTTTGCGCTTCGGGGCTGGAAGCGGTGAACATGGCCGCCATGAAGGTGCGCAGCGGCTGGGAAGAGCTGGTTGTCGCAGGTGGCGTGGAGAGCATGAGCCGCGTGCCGATTGGCTCGGACGGTGGCGCCTGGGCGCAGGACCCTGAAACCAACAGTGCCACGCTGTTTGTACCGCAAGGCATTGGTGCTGACCTGATCGCCACCCTGAGCGGCTTCACACGCCAGGATGTGGACGGCTACGCGGTCGAGTCGCAAAAACGCGCCAGCGCCGCGCGTGCAGCGGGCTATTTCGACGGCTCGGTGGTGCCGGTCAAGGACAAGCTGGGCCAGGTCATCCTGGCGCAAGACGAATTCATCAAACCCGCCACCACGGTGGACACCCTGGCAGGCCTCAAGCCCTCGTTCGAGCCACTGGGCGCCATGGGCTTTGACGCGGTGGCCTTGCAGCGCTACCCCCAGGTTGAGCGCATCCACCATGTGCACCACGCGGGCAATTCGTCCGGCATCGTGGACGGTGCCGCCGCAGTGCTGATCGGCTCGGAGGCGGCCGGCCAAACCCATGGCCTGACGCCACGCGCCCGCATCGTGTCGGTAGCTTTGTCGGGCGCGGACCCCACCATCATGCTCACCGGCCCCATGCCGGCGGCGCGCAAGGCCTTGGCCAAGGCGGGCCTGACGGTGGACCAGATCGATTTGTTCGAGGTGAACGAAGCCTTTGCCGCCGTGCCCATGAAGTTCATGCAAGAGATGGGTGTTCCGCACGACAAGGTCAATGTGAACGGCGGAGCCATTGCCATGGGCCATCCGCTGGGTGCCACCGGCGCGATGATCCTCGGCACCCTGATCGACGAGCTGCACCGCCGCAAACTGCGCTATGGCCTGGCCACCTTGTGTGTGGGCGGAGGCATGGGCATCGCCACCATCGTTGAACGCGTTTGAGCCCGGAGACCGCACCATGATTTTGACAACACTGCGCTACGAATTGGACGGCGGCATCGCCACCATCACCTTTGACGAGCAGGGCTCGCCGGTCAACACCATGTGCCTGCAATGGCAGGCCGATCTGGCCCAGGTGGCCCAGCAGGTCGTGCACGACAAGGCCCAGATCCGTGGCATCGTCCTGGCCTCGGCCAAGTCCACCTTTTTTGCGGGGGCTGATCTGAAGGGCGTGATGCGCTCGAAGACCACGGACGGCCCGCGTGTCTTTGCCGACATCGAAGGCATCAAGAAAAGCTTTCGCACCCTCGAAACACTGGGCGTGCCGGTGGTCAGCTGCCTCAATGGCTCGGCCCTGGGTGGTGGCTGGGAGGTGGCGCTGGTCGGGCACCACCGCATCGCCACGGCCAACCCCAAAACACAGTTCGGCCTGCCCGAAGTCACGCTGGGTTTGATCCCCGGCGGCGGCGGCATCACCAAGATGACGCGCCAGCTGGGCCTGCTGGCTGCGCAGCCTTATGTGCTGGAAAGCAAATTGTTTGGTCCCGAAGAAGCGCAAAAGCTCGGCCTGGTGCATGAGATCGTGGCCAGCGACGACCAGTTGCGCCCCCGCGCCCTGGCGCACATCGCTGCAGCCCAAGGCCAGCCCGAAGCGGCGCAACACGTGTGGGACCGCAAGGACTACAAAATGCCCGGCGGCACCCCCAGCCACCCCAAGATCGCGGGCATGCTCAGCGTGGCCCCGGCCGTGCTCAAGCAAAAAACACGCGGCCTCTACCCCGCCCCCGAAGCGGCGCTGGCCGCCATGGTCGAAGGCGCGATGGTGGACTTTGACACCGCCATGCGCATCGA
>JAIXXW010000274.1 GCA_027490555.1 Comamonadaceae bacterium
GGCCGACAGGGCGGTGAACAAGAAAGAAGAAATCGACTTCATGGCGTGATCCAGGTGATGGCGCAAAACCCAGGGATTCTACAATGAGGTCCGCGTCAGTTTCCTGACGACCCAAGGTATCCCCATTTATGAGCTCCCGCCCCCAGGTTCGCGTTCCCGCCAGCCCCACCCCAGCGCCGAACGCCCGCACAACCGGGGCCGGCGCAGCGAGCACGGCCCCCGCCACCGTGACCCCCATGGGCTGGATGCACACCGCCCGTTTTTTGACCACCGCCGCGCAGCTGCACCACTTGCCGGCGATGGACACCCCCGAAATCGCCTTTGTGGGCCGCTCCAACGCCGGCAAATCCACCTGCATCAACACCCTGACACAAAAAAAGCAGCTGGCTTTTGCCTCCAAAAAGCCGGGCCGCACCCAGCACATCAACCTGTTCGCCTTGGGCAAGCAGGGCATCACCGACGCCGTGCTGGCCGATTTGCCCGGTTACGGCTATGCCGCCGTGGCCAAAATGGACAAGCTGCGCTGGCAGCAGGTGATGGCCAACTACCTGGTCAGCCGCGAGAACCTCACCGGCATCGTCATGCTGTGCGACCCCCGCCATGGGCTGACCGAGCTCGACGACGTCCTGCTCGAAGTCATCCGTCCCCGGGTCGAGCAGGGCCTGAAGTTCCTGATCATCCTGACCAAGGCCGACAAGCTGACCCGCGCCGAACAGGCCAAGGCCTTGTCGATTGCGCGACTGCAAGCCGGCGGTGGCGAGGTCAAACTGTTTTCGGCCCTGAAAAAGCAGGGCGTGGACGAGGTGGCCCAACTGCTGTGGGATTGGACCCACCCTGCAGGCGCTGCCACAGCACCGGCCCAGGCCGCCGAGCCCAGCGCAGCAGAACCCGAAGCCCTGGACGAGTGATGCCGGCCCGATGAGCGCCGCCGATCACCCAGCCTCAAGGAGCGATCCCCTGTGCATGCCGACATCCAGACCTGGTTTCAAGACCTGCCCCACGGCATCCGCCTGAGCTGCCGCGGCTGCGGTGAACCCGGTCGTCCGGTGCTGCTGTTTTTGCACGGTTTTCCCGAAGGCGCCTGGGTCTGGGACCCTTTGCTGCTCCATTTTTCCCAGGCCGAGAACGGCGGCTACCGCTGCATCGCCCCCAACCTGCGGGGTTACGAGCGCTCGAGTGCGCCACAGGACGTCAAGGCCTACCGCGCCAAACACCTGGTGCAAGACATCGTGGCCCTGATCGAAGCCGAATGCGGTACTGCCCATGGCCCTTTGCCCCTGGCGGCGCTGATTGCCCACGACTGGGGCGGTGCCGTGGCCTGGAGCCTGGCCAACCAGCACCCGGACCGCTTGCGGCAGTTGGTGATCATCAACTCGCCCCACCCCGGCCCATTCCTGGAGGCCCTGCAAAACAACCCGGCGCAGCAAGCGGCCAGCGCCTACATGAATTTCCTGGTGCAGCCCGAGGCGGCCGAACAACTGGCGGCCAACGACTTCCAGCGCCTGTTCGGTTTTCTGACCGGCGAGGACGCCTCCTTGCCATCGCTGAGCCGCCTGGCCACGCCCGATGCCCCGTCCCGGCCAGCGCCCTGGCTCACGCCCGAGGTGCAGGCGAAATACCGCCAGGTCTGGCAGCATGGGCTGCAAGGCGGCCTGAACTACTACCGGGCCTCGCCCCTGCGCCCGGCCACCGCCCACGACCCGGGCGCCAGCGGCGTGCAGATCCCGCCCGAGGCGCTGCGCATCGATGTGCCCACGCTGGTGCTGTGGGCGCAAGACGATGTGGCCCTGCTGCCCTGCCTGACCGAAGGGCTGGACCGCCACATCCCCGACCTGACCCTCGTCCCGATCCCGGACGCCACGCACTGGGTGGTGCATGAACACACCTCCCGGGTGATCGCCGACATCGCGCGATTTCTGGCCCAGGCTCCGTCACCCGGGCGGCCCGCCACGCCAGCGGCTCAGTAAACGCCAGGTTCGCCTTCGGGCCGGGTTTTGAAACGCTTGTGCACCCAGTAATACTGCTCGGGCATGGTGTCGATCAGGGCTTGCAGCTCGCGGTTCATGCGGGCGGTGTCGGCCAGCGCGTCCTCGCTGGGGAAATCCGGCCACAGCGGCCCCACTTCCAGGCCATAACCGCTGGGGGTCATGCGGGTGGCGGCCGTCAGCACCCGGGCGCGCCCCAGCCGGGCAAAGCGCGACAGAGAAGGCAGCGTGGCCGCCTGAACGCCATAAAAGGGCACGAACACCGAATCCTCGCGCCCAAAATCCATGTCGGGCAGCAGGTAGAGCTTGTCACCGGCGCGCAAGCCCGTGACGATCTGCTTGATGCCCTGGTGCCTGAAATACAGGTGGGCCTTGCCCGAGCGGTTGCGCCCCTGGCGCACCCATTCGTCCAGCGCCGCGTTGCGCTGCCGGGTGTAAATGCTGGCCACGGGCACCTCGTGCAGCACGCTCAGCACCATGCCGCCGGCGTCCAGACCCACAAAATGCGGGGCCAGCAGCACCACCGGGTCCGGGCCCTGCAGCGGCGACAGATCGCCCTGCACCGTCAGCCGGCGGCGCAGCAGGGCCTCCGAGCCGTGCCACAGCCAGGCGCGGTCCAACAAGGACTGCGTGACGAACACAAAATGGCGCCTGGCCATCTGCCAGCGCTGCCAAGCCGTGCGCTGCGGAAAACACAGCCGCAAATTCACCCGCACCACATGCCGGCGCGACCGGGCCAGGGCAAACAGCACATGCCCCAAGACCCAGCCCAAACCGCGCAAGATCGGCAAAGGCCAAGGGGCCAACAGGCGCATGAGAGAGGGTACCCAATGCATCACAGGTCCTTGCGCGGGGCTTTGTAACGGGCATAGGCCCACAGGTACTGCTGTGGGCAGGCCCGCACCATGGTTTCCATGGCCTGGTTGATCTGCACCACCGCCGTCTCCAGGTCGGGCGACAGCGCATGCCCCAGCTCACGGGTGTGCAAACGGTAGCCCCGCCCCCAAGCCAGGCGCTCCCCCCAAATCAGCACCACCCGGGCCCCGGTCTGCAGGGCCAGGCGGGCCGCCAAGGTCATGGTGTACGCGGGCCGGCCAAAAAACGGAGCCCACACGCCCATGCCCTCGGGGGGCACCTGGTCGGGCAAGAGGCCCACCGCCTCGCCTGCACGCAAGGCCTTGATCATCTGGCGCACGCCCGCCAGCGTGGTGGGCACCGCCTGCAGGCCCGGCCGGTTGCGCGCCAGGGCCATCACCTCGGCCAAAGCCGCGTGCCGCGCCGGGCGGTACAAGACCGTCAACTGGCCATGTTCGGCACCGTAGCGCAAGGCCAAAGCCTGGGCAGTGACCTCAAAACACCCCATGTGCGGCGTCAAAAACAAAACCCCCTGGCCCTGGGCATAGGCCTGGCTGGCCGCCCGGTCATCGGCCCATTCCAGCGTGGGCGTGCGGCCCAGCCACAGGCGGGGCAGCTCGGCCGTCATGCGCCCCGACTGCCCGACCGCGCCCAGCACGGCATGCCAAGGCAGGCCTGCCTGCGCTGCATTGTCCAGAAAACGGCGGCGGTAGCGGCCCGACAACAGCCAGACCGCCCACCCGCCCACGCTCCCCAGGGCGTGCAAAGCCCACAGCGGCCAACGGGAAAAAAAACGGAACCAGCGCAGCATAGGGGGGTGATTTTGCCCTGAACCGGTCTGGCCCCGGAATCGGGCCAGGGGCCTTGGCACTACCGGTTTATGCACCAGCGCTTACCGGTTCGCCCATCTGGTGCAGCCGGCCAGGCCTGCCTAACATCCAAAAGACACAAACCCAGCAATCCCGGCCAAGCCGTGCAACCCCGGAACACCCCCATGAGAGTCCCACAAAACACCCAAAACTACATCAGCACCAGCCAGGCCGCCCGCATGCTGGGCCTGTCGGTCGGCACCGTCCAGCGCATGGTGCAAAACGGCGCCTTCAAGGCCTTCGTGACCCACGGTGGCCACCGCCGCATCCTGTCGAGTTCACTCGATGACTACTGCAAAGAGCACGGCCTGAGCCCAAACTGGCCCGAACGGCTGCACAAGCCGCCCCAGGTGTGCGTCCTGCACGACGTCGAGCACATGAGCCCGGCGCTGCAAAGTCTGCAGGAATGGGCCTGCGTCACGGTCATGACCCACCCCCTGGATTTGATGGACATCGGCCAGGCCATGGCGGTGCTGTTTGTCGATGCCCGCATCGCCTGGCTGCATGCCTCGCCGGTGCATTTGCAAAACGCGCGCCTGCAGGACGCCCACATCGTGCTCTACAACAGCCACAGCCTGCCCAGCCACAGCCCCTTGCACGAGGCGCGCCACCTGCAACTCTTCCCGGGCGACATCAGCACCGACCTGGTCGACGGCTACCTGCTGTGCCTGCGGCGTGGGCAGCCCCAGTCGGCGCTTTGCCATTGAAACCAGGGGATTGTGAAGACCGGGTCTTGAAATCAACCCAAAAGCCCTTATCATTAGCACTCGCAGGAGTTGAGTGCTAACAGCACCCCTCCTCTGATTTCAGCAGCACCTGGTTTTCTGGTGCTTTTGTTTTTAAACCCTTGTTTCATATTCAGGAGATTCCATGAAACTGCGTCCTTTGGGCGATCGCGTGATCGTCAAGCGTGTCGAAAGCGAAACCAAAACAGCCTCGGGCATCGTGATCCCCGATTCGGCTGCTGAAAAGCCCGATCAAGGTGAAATCCTGGCCGTTGGCCCCGGCAAAACCAACGACAAAGGCGAGACCAAGGCCCTGAGCGTCAAAGTCGGCGACCGCGTGTTGTTCGGCAAGTACAGCGGCCAGACCGTCAAGGTCGCCGGCGACGAGCTGTTGGTCATGAAAGAAGAAGACCTCTTCGCGGTAGTGGAATAACTTGCGGGACAGACCGACCGACGCGCGCAGCGCCCGGTCGCTCTGTCCTCAACCGATTAATTTGAATTTAGGAGCTTAAAAATGGCAGCAAAAGACGTGATTTTCGGCGGCGAAGCCCGCGCACGCATGGTTGAAGGCGTGAACATTTTGGCCAACGCGGTCAAAGTGACCTTGGGCCCCAAAGGCCGCAACGTGGTTCTGGAGCGCTCTTTCGGCGCCCCCACCGTGACCAAGGACGGTGTGTCCGTGGCCAAGGAAATCGAACTCAAAGACAAACTGCAAAACATGGGCGCCCAGATGGTCAAGGAAGTCGCTTCCAAGACCTCTGACAACGCTGGCGACGGCACCACCACCGCTACCGTGCTGGCCCAGGCCATCGTGCGCGAAGGCATGAAGTACGTGGCCGCTGGCATGAACCCCATGGACCTCAAGCGCGGCATCGACAAGGCGGTGACCGCCCTGATCGAAGAGCTGAAGAAGGCCTCCAAGCCCACCACCACCAGCAAGGAAATCGCCCAGGTCGGCTCGATCTCTGCCAACTCTGACACCAGCATCGGCGAAATCATCGCCAACGCCATGGACAAAGTGGGCAAAGAAGGCGTGATCACCGTGGAAGACGGCAAGAGCCTGCAAAACGAACTCGACGTCGTCGAAGGCATGCAGTTCGACCGCGGCTACCTGAGCCCTTACTTCATCAACAACCCCGAAAAGCAAGCCGCCTTGCTGGACAACCCCTTCGTGCTGTTGTTCGACAAGAAGATCAGCAACATCCGCGACCTGCTGCCCACATTGGAAGCCGTGGCCAAGGCCGGCCGTCCCCTGCTGATCATTGCCGAAGAAGTCGAAGGCGAAGCTCTGGCGACCTTGGTGGTCAACACCATCCGCGGCATCTTGAAGGTCGTGGCCGTCAAGGCCCCCGGCTTTGGTGACCGCCGCAAGGCCATGCTGGAAGACATCGCCATCCTGACCGGCGGCAAAGTGATCGCCGAAGAAGTCGGCCTGACCCTCGAAAAAGTGACCCTGGCCGATCTGGGCCAAGCCAAGCGCATCGAAGTGGGCAAGGAAAACACCATCATCATCGACGGTGCAGGTGCTGCCGCTGACATCGAAGCCCGAGTCAAGCAAGTGCGTGTGCAGATCGAAGAAGCGACTTCCGACTACGACCGCGAGAAGCTGCAAGAGCGCGTGGCCAAGCTGGCCGGCGGTGTGGCCGTGATCAAGGTGGGCGCTGCCACCGAAGTCGAGATGAAAGAGAAGAAAGCCCGTGTCGAAGACGCCCTGCACGCCACCCGCGCTGCAGTGGAAGAAGGCATCGTGGCCGGCGGTGGCGTGGCCCTGCTGCGTGCACGTCAAGCCGCTGGCGCCATCAAGGGCGACAACGCGGACCAGGACGCTGGCATCAAGCTGGTGCTCAAGGCCATCGAAGCGCCTCTGCGCGAGATCGTGTACAACGCCGGCGGCGAGCCTTCGGTGGTGGTGAACGCGGTGTTGGCCGGCAAGGGCAACTACGGCTTCAACGCCGCCAACGACACCTACGGCGACATGATCGAGATGGGCATTCTGGACCCCACCAAGGTGACCCGCACCGCGCTGCAAAACGCCGCGTCGGTGGCCTCCTTGATGCTGACCACCGAGTGCATGGTCTCCGAAGCCCCGAAAGACGACGCCCCCGCTGGCGGCGGCATGCCCGACATGGGCGGCATGGGTGGCATGGGCGGCATGGGCATGTAAGTGCCCCGCTGTCTGGACTGAGGGCCCAGGCCCTCACCCGGCCCTGCAACGAGCCCCGCAAGGTTTGCGCCTTGTGGGGCTTTTTTGTGCCCGCCGCATGCATGGGCCTGCTGCCAGTAAGATCGCCCTATGCATTGGCACCCATGGTCACGGATCTGCTGTTGGCTGCTCCAGCTGGGCCTGGGGCTGGGCATGGTCTTGGCCAGCTTGAGCGCCGCCAGTTGGGCGCCCTCTGTAGCGCAGGCAGCGCAAACGTTTGCTGAACACCCGCATGCCGAACAGGCCAGCGAGCACACCAGCAGCGCCCATGCCGCGCACGACGAATGCCATGGGCATTCGGCCACGCCGACCGAAGCCAGCCAGGACGGCAAGGCCCATTGCACCGCCCATGCCGACTGTCACCACTGCTGCCCGCTGGGTTGGGGCAGCGGGCTGGGCATGGCCGGGCACGGCGCGCCGAACATCCACCCTGCGGGCCCCAAGAGCGACTGGCACAGCGCCAGTTGGGTGCCCGATTTGCGTCCCCCCATCGCCTGAAACCGCTTGGGTTTGCAGGTTCCGCGCTGGCTTTGGTGCTGCGCGGCAGATGAATTGGGATCAGCGCAGCAGGGTCTGCGCGCAGGGATGCACACATGACTTCGACTTTTCAACAACACCACGGCGCGATGCTGCTCAAGTACTCGGGCATCAGCTTCATCTCGGGCGCCGTCAACCATGGATTTTTCAGCGGCGAACGCTCCTTGTGGACGGCCGTGGCCGGCATCGTGCTGTTTGTGCTCGGGGCCTGGCTGGAGCACCGTTGGCAGCCCGCGAACGCCGACACACCGCAGTCCGGCCTGATGAAGACCCTGGCCATCGGCAGCTTGCTGTCGATCGGCTTGGGGTTCTTCACCGGCGGCTTGCAACACTTTCCCGACTCCCCCGCGCGCAGCGCCTGGGTGGTGCCCCTGGGCTTTTTCGTGTCGGTCGTGGCCCTGGGACTGAGTGCACCGCGCGACTGGAGCCGTGCCGCCAGCGCCTATGTGCTGGTGCTGGGCACGCTGACCACCGCCGGCAGCTGGGGCGCCTGGCAGTGGCTGGAGCGCAACCCGCAATGGCTTGGCCATGGCCACAGCCACGGTCACGGTGATGATCGGGGCCACGACCCCCACCCGGCCCTGGTGGCGCAGGTGGTCAGCCGCAGCATCGAGGTGCGCATGGACGACAGCATGCGTTTTGTGCCCGACAGCTTGCAGGTGCAGGCCGGAGAAACCATCCGTTTTGTGGTGCACAACGCCGGCCAGCTCGATCATGAACTGGTGCTGGGCAGCGACGCGGACATCCGTGCGCACGCCGAAGACATGAAAAAAGGCCAAGACCACCACCACAGCCACGCCGGTGCCGCCGCCATCCACCTGGCTCCGGGCAAGACGGGCGAACTGGTCGTGACCTTCAGCCAAACCGGCACATTTCAGATGGCCTGCCTGATCCCGGGCCACTACGAAGCCGGCATGAGGGGCTCACTGACTGTGGGCCCGCCCTCCACAGGCGCCGCTGCTTCGCCAGTTTCGGCACCAGCGGCAGATGGGCATCAACACCATCGGCACTGAGGAGCGTTGCGGTGTGAGCGTTGGCAGCTGCACGGCATTCAAAGGTAGGCGTGCAAGCGGCCGCGTTGGTCGTAAGTGGTCAAAAACGGCCGCGCAAAGCTGCCCGATGCCTTGGATGTGGTGGCGTGCAGCACAGGCGCCAAACGTGGGGCGGGCATTGCAAGGCGACTGGCGTCATAGGCGCGTCGACGATCGGCATGACCCAGCACGTCGTAAGCGTGGTTGATGCGGGCCATTTTGGCGGCCATCAGCGCACTGACACGTGTTTGACGGTCTGGGTGATACCGCCGGGCCAAGGCCCGATAGGCTGCACGGATCACCTCAGGCTCAGCCTGGGGCGTGACTCCGAGTTCGGCGTAAAGGTCCATGTGGTCTTGCATGGACGAATTGTACAATATGTATACCTTTAAACTAAATAAAAATGAAAATTAATTTATTTTAAAGTGTTAATACCTTCAATAAAGCCGCCGTCGAAGCATCCAGCCCTGCCCCATCGCCTGTGCGCAGGCGCGAGCGGATGTCCTTTGCCAGCACCTTGCCCAGCTCCACCCCCCACTGGTCAAAGCTGTTGATGCCCCAGACCGAGCCGCTGGTGAACACGCGGTGCTCGTGCAGGGCGATCAGGGCCCCCAGACTGGCCGGGGTGAGTTCGTCCAGCAAGAAAAAGCTGCTGGGCCGGTTGCCCGGAAAGTGCTTGTGACCCCCGTCGTCGGCCTGGCCCAGCATCAGCGCCTGGGCTTGCGCGATGGCATGGGCCAGCAGCAGTTCGTGGTGGTCTTGCAGGCTGTGCGTCGGTTTCTTTACGGCGATGAATTCCACCGGCACCACCTGCGTGCCCTGGTGCAGCATCTGGAAATACGCATGCTGGCCGTTGGTGCCCGGTTCGCCCCACAGCACAGGCGAGGTGTCATAGGGCAAGGCCTGGCCCAGGCGGTCCACGCGTTTGCCATTGCTTTCCATCTCCAGTTGCTGCACATACGCCGGCCAGCGGCGCAAGGCACTGTGGTAGGGTGCCATCGAGCGGCTGGTGTAGCCGAGAAAATTGCGGTACCAGACATCGAGCAGGCCCAGCCGCACCGGCAAGTTGGCCTCCAGGGGCGCGGTCTGGAAATGCCGGTCCATGGCATGCGCGCCGGCCAGCAGCTCCCTGAAACCCTGGGCCCCGATGGCGATCGCCAAGGGCAGGCCAATCGCCGACCACAGGGAATAACGCCCGCCCACCCAGTCCCAGAAACCAAATGTGGTCTGCATCCCCATCTCGGCCGCCGCCGCCCCATTGGCCGTGAGGGCGGCAAAGTGCCGCGCCACATCGACACCGCCTTGCGCCCGGAACCAAGCCAGCGCAGAGCGGGCATTGGTCATGGTCTCGGTGGTGCTGAAGGTTTTGGAGGCGATCAAGAACAGGGTGCGCTCAGGCTGCAGGCCCTGCAGCACCGCCGCCAGTTCATGCCCGTCCACATTCGAGACAAAGTGAAAGTGTTTGCCCGGCACCCCCCGGTCCTGCAGCGCCTGCACCGCCATCTGCGGCCCCAGGTCCGAGCCGCCGATGCCGATGTTGACCACATCGGTGATCTGGGCATCGGCGCGGATCTGTTCGGCATAGGCCAGCATGGCGCGCAAAGTGCTGTGCACCTGGGCCAGTGGTTCAGCCAGATCGCCGCCCAAGGAGCCCTCCGGTTGGCGCAGCAGCCAATGCATGACCGCGCGGTCTTCGGTGGTGTTGATGTGCTCGCCCCGGAACATGGCGTCGCGGTGCGCGGTGAGCCCCGTCTGGCGGGCCAGCTCTTGCAACAGGGCTTCGGTCGCCGCGTCCACATGGTTTTTGGACAAATCCGCCAACACATGGGGCGCCGTTTGACTCAGGGTGAGGGCACGCTGCGGGTCGGCCGCAAAAGCGGCGCGCAAATCAAAACCCTGGGCCTGTGCCGCATGGGCCTTCAAGGCCTGCCAGGCCGGGGTGTGGTCACAACGCATGTGGAGCTTTCGATCGGGCAAGGGCTTATCCAGCGTTCCTCATCATGTCTTCGAGTTTGACCGCATCGGCGCAAAAGGCGCGGATGCCCTCGGCCAGCTTGTCGGTGGCCATCGCGTCCTCGTTCAGGGCCAGGCGGAAAGAGGCTTCGTTGTAGCTCACCTCAGGCAGGTCCATGGCCTGCGACGCGCTCGCGTCCAGCGCCCGGGTCAAAGGCGCTGGACTGGCGGCCAGCTGGGCCAGCAGCTCGGGGCTGATGGTCAGCAGATCGCAGCCCGCCAGGGCCGTGATCTGGCCGGTGTTGCGAAACGATGCGCCCATCACCTCGGTGGCGATGCCGTGCTTTTTGTAGTGGTGGAAGATGGCCCGCACCGAGCGCACGCCCGGGTCGTTCGCACCGGCCATGGCCGCTTCGTCCCAGGCCGCGCCGGCGGACTTTTTGTACCAGTCGTAGATGCGGCCCACAAAGGGCGAGATCAGCGTCACCCGGGCCTGGCCACAGGCCACCGCCTGGCAAAACGCGAACAGCAGCGTCAGGTTGCAGCGGATGCCTTCGCGCTCCAGCTCGGCGGCGGCCTGGATGCCCTCCCAGGTCGCGGCGATCTTGATCAGCACGCGCTCGCGGGGCACGCCCTGCGCTGCGTAGAGCGCCATGATGCGGCGCGCGCGCGCCACGGTGGCGGCCGTGTCAAAGCTCAGGCGGGCATCGACTTCGGTGGACACGCGGCCCGGAATGGTCTTCAGGATTTCGCCACCGAAACGCACCAGCAGGTGGTCCATCACCACGTCCAGCGCCTGGCCCCGGTGCGCGGCCACGGTCTCGGCCAGCAGCGGCGCGTAGTCGGGCTTTTGCACCGCCTTGAGGATCAGCGAGGGGTTGGTCGTCGCGTCCTGCGGCTGGAACTGGGCCAGCTGTTTGAAGTCACCGGTGTCGGCCACCACGGTGGTGAATTGTTTGAGGGCGTCGAGTTGGTTCATGGTGCGCTTGGAGAAATCTGGCTTGAATTATCTTTGAAACAAAGTTACATTACAAACCAATTTTTCATGTAACTCAAGAACATCATGGCTTTTGATCTGGTTTTCTTCGGCGGTACCGGCGATTTGGTCTGGCGCAAACTCATGCCCGCGCTGTTTCAGGCCTACCGCCACGGCAGTTTGCCCGAAGGCGGTCGCATCATCGGTGTGGGACGTGACGATCTGAGCGACGAACAGTACCGCCAGCGGATCCAGTCGCGCTTTGAACAGGTCGAGGGCGACAAGCGCCCCAACACCGAAGAGTTCGCCCGTTTTGCCAGCCTGCTGTGCTACCTGCGCATGGACCTGTCGCGGCCCGACGCCTATGCCGCGCTGGCCAGCCGCCTGGCCGAACGCGAGACCGACACCGTGGTGATGTACCTGTCCACCGCACCCAGCCTGTTCACCACCGTGTGCGAACAGCTCGCGGCCAGCGGCCTGAACACGCCCAAGACCCGCATCGTGCTGGAAAAACCGCTGGGCCACGACCTGGCCTCCAACCGCCGCATCAACCAGGTGGTGGGCCAGGTCTTCAAAGAGCAGCAGATCTTCCGCATCGACCATTACCTGGGCAAGCCTGCGGTGCAAAACCTGTTTGCCATGCGCTTTGGCAATGCCTTGTTCGAGCCGCTGTGGCGGCGCGAGCACATCGCCAACATCCAGATCACCATCGCCGAGGAACTCGGCGTGGAAAAGCGTGGCGGTTTTTACGAAACCACCGGCGCCCTGCGCGACATGGTGCAAAACCATGCCCTGCAACTGCTGTGCGCCATCGCCATGGAGCCGCCCATCAACGCGCATGCCGATGCCATCCGCGACGAAAAACTCAAGGTGCTGCGCGCCCTGCAGCGCTGGACACCCGAGAGCCTGAGCCAGCACGTCATCCGGGGGCAGTACAGCGCGGGCAATGCCTTGGGCCAGCCCGTGCCCGGCTACCGCGACGAGCCGGGAGTGAGCCCCAGCAGCCACACCGAAACCTTTGTCGCCCTGCGCACCGGGATCGCCAACTGGCGCTGGGCAGGGGTGCCGTTTTTCATCCGCACCGGCAAGCGCATGGCCGCGCGCGAGGCGCACATCCAGATCAACTTCCGCCCCACACCGCACGACATCTTCCAGACCCCGGTGGGCCAGGTGAACAAACTGGTGATCCACCTGCAACCCAAGGACGGGCTGGAGTTGCACCTGTTCGCCCAGGGCCAGAGCAAACGCGGCCCGGGCGCAGGCGGCCAGACCCTCAGCCCGGTGCACCTGGACCTGGACTTTGACAAACGCTTTGGCAGCGAACGCGTGGGCGCCTACGAGCGCCTCTTGCTCGATGTGCTGGGCGGCCGTCTGAACCTGTTCGTGCGCAGCGACGAGCAGGAAGAAGCCTGGCGCTGGGTCGAGCCGATCTTGCAGCACTGGGCCAGCGACCCGATCGGGCCACGGCCCTACACCGCTGGCACCTGGGGCCCCAGCGCATCGAGTGCCATGATTGCGCGCGATGGCTTTTGCTGGAGCGAGGAAATTTGAACCGGAGATCCCCCCATGCTTGACCGCATCAAAGCCTCCCTGCCCTCCCTGGCCCCGGCCGAACAACGCGTGGGCAAACTGGTGCTGGCCGACCCGCGCGCTTTTGCCAACCTGCCGGTCACCGAGCTGGCCGACCGCGCCCATGTGAGCAAACCCACGGTGGTGCGCTTTTGCCGCAGCATGGGCTACGACGGCCTGTCCGACTTCAAGCTCAAACTCGCAGGCAGCGTCAGCGAAGGCGTGCCCTTCATCCACCGCAGCGTGGATGCAGACGACAAGACCAGCGACATCGCGGTCAAGGTCATCGACAACACCGTGGCCGCGTTCCTGAAGTACCGCAACGACGCCAGCTCCTTCGCGCTCGAGCACGCCGCGCAGGCCCTGGCCGCGACCCAGAAAACCCAGCGCCGCATCGAGTTTTACGGCGTGGGCAACTCCGGCATCGTGGCGCAGGACGCGCAGCACAAATTCTTCCGCCTGGGCGTCAACGCCATCGCCTACAGCGACGGCCACATGCAGGTGATGAGCGCCTCCATGCTGCGGCCCGGCGACTGCGCCGTGATCATCTCCAACTCGGGCCGCACCCGCGACCTGATGGACGCCTGCGACATCGCCAAAAGACAAGGCGCCACAACAATAGTCATCACCGCCAGCGGCTCACCGCTGGCCAGCGCCGGCCACATCCACCTGACGGCCGACCACCCCGAGGGCTACGACAAATACAGCCCCATGGTCTCGCGCCTGCTGCACCTGCTCATCATCGACATCCTGGCCACCACCGTGGCGCTGCGCATCGGCGAAGGGCTGCAACCCGTGCTGCGCGACATGAAAAACAACCTGCGCAGCAAGCGCTACACCTGAAACGCGGCGGCCCAAGCCCGGGCCGAGCCCGGTAAAATCACGGCTTTTGCCAGCCCCCACCGGGCTCGGCCACCACGGGCACCGCACGCTGCCCGCACGACCTTCAGGACCCCTTGTGACCTACGCCCACGAAACCCGGCGCCGCCGCACCTTTGCCATCATTTCGCACCCCGACGCCGGCAAAACCACCTTGACCGAAAAGCTGCTGCTGTTTTCCGGCGCGATCCAGATCGCCGGTTCGGTCAAGGCCCGCAAGGCCTCGCGCCACGCCACCTCCGACTGGATGGAAATCGAAAAGCAGCGGGGCATCTCGGTGGCCTCGTCCGTCATGCAGATGCTCTACCGCGAGCACGTCATCAACCTGCTGGACACGCCCGGCCACAAGGACTTCTCTGAAGACACCTACCGGGTGCTCACGGCGGTGGACTCGGCGCTGATGGTGATCGACGCGGCCAACGGTGTGGAAGCGCAGACGCGCCGCCTGATCGAGGTCTGCCGGCAACGCGACACGCCCATCATCACCTTCGTCAACAAAATGGACCGCGAAGTTCGCGACCCGCTGGACATCCTCGACGAGGTCGAGCGGGAGCTGGGCATGCCCTGCGTGCCCATGACCTGGCCGGTGGGCCAGGGCAAATCCTTTGGCGGCATCGTCAACCTGCGCACCCAGGCCATGACGGTGTTCGAGTCTGGCAGCGAACGCCGCCCGCAAGACTTCGAAACCATCCCGCTGTCCGAACAAGCCCAGCTGGCCGCACGTTTTGGCAACGATTGGCAAGCCGCCATGGACAGCATGGAGTTGGCCACCGGTGCCTCGCCCGCCTTCGACGAAGCGGCCTTTTTGGCGGGCCAACAAACCCCCGTGTTCTTTGGTTCGGGTGTGAACAACTTTGGCGTGATGGAGGTGCTGGACGCCCTGGTGGACCTGGCGCCCTCGCCCAAGCCCCGCACCAGCCACCTGCTGGTCAACAAGCAGCCGGTGGTCAAGGAGATCCAGCCCGAAGACAGTGCCTTCTCAGGGGTGGTGTTCAAGGTGCAGGCCAATATGGACGCCAACCACCGCGACCGCATCGCTTTTGTGCGCATGGCCTCGGGCAAGTACACGCCGGGCATGAAGCTCAAGGTGCAGCGCACCGCCAAAGAACTGCGCCCCACCAGCGTGGTGACCTTCCTCTCGCAGCGGCGGGAGGCGGTGGACGAGGCCTATGCGGGCGACATCATCGGCTTCACCACCCACGGCGGTGTGCAGTTGGGCGACACCATCACCGATGGCGCGAATCTGCAGTTCACCGGTCTGCCATTTTTTGCGCCCGAACTCTTCATGACCGTGATCCTGAAGAACCCGCTGCGCACCAAACAGCTGCAAACCGGCTTGGACCAACTCGGCGAGGAAGGCGCGATCCAGGTCTTCAAACCCGAAATCGGCGGCCCCATGCTGCTCGGCGCGGTGGGCCAGTTGCAGTTTGAAGTCGTTCAACACCGCCTGAAGGCCGAATACGACTGCGATGTGCGCCTGGAGGGCTGCCAGTACACCGGCGCGCGCTGGATCACCGCCGACACCCCGGCCGAGCTGCGCGAATTCACCAACGCCTACCCGCAGCGCATGGCGCTGGACGCGGCAGGTACCCTGGCGTATTTGTGCACCAGCCCCTACGACGTGCGGCTGGCGCAAGAACGCTTTCCCAAAATCCACTTCCACCCGCTGCGCGAACACGCGGGCCTGGCCTTGGGCAGCGCGGGCTGAACCACA
>JAIXXW010000182.1 GCA_027490555.1 Comamonadaceae bacterium
GCAAACCACCCTGCGCATGGCCCCGCCGCCGCATGTGGCCAGTTACCAGGTGCTGTTTGACGGACCCACCCTGTTCAACGCACCGGTGCACAGCCTGCAGTTCGATGCGGGCTACCTGAGCCTGCCCGTGCGGCGCGACGAGGCCGCCCTGCAGCGCATGCTGCAGCGCGCGCTCTTGCTCACGGTGCGGCCCTACCGGCGAGACCGCCTGTTGGTGGAAAAAGTGCGCCAGGCCCTGGCCGAACACCCCGAGCGCTGCCGCAATGCCGAGGACCTGGCGGCCTGGCTCAACCTGTCGGCCCGCACCTTGCACCGGCAACTCAAGGAAGAAGGCGCCAGCTTGCAGCAACTCAAGGACGCGGTGCGGCGCGACCTGGCCACCGAGCTGCTGCTGCGCTCGCAACGCCCGCTCAAGCAGATCGCCTCGGAGGTGGGCTTTCAGAACGAAAAGAGTTTCATGCGCGCCTTCAAGGGCTGGACAGGGCACACGCCCGAAGAATTCAGGCTGGCCAGGCTGCCCTGAGAAAGCGCCGGGTTCAGGCCAGGCGCAGCTGGTGCATGCCGGTGAACACCCGCTGCGCCCCCGCCTGCAAGAGCGGGGCATGCGCGGCAGGCGGCGCGGCATAGGCCCAGACCGTGGCCCCGGCGGCCACGCCCGCCGTGATCCCCACCGGGGTGTCTTCCACCACCAGGCAGCGCGCCGGGTCGGCCTGCAAATGGGCGGCAGCGGCCAGGTACACATCGGGGTGCGGTTTGCTGCGCGGCATTTCGTGCCCGCTGAAAATGCGGCCTGCAAAAAAGTCGAGCAAGCCCACTTGCCTGAGCATCATCTCGACCTTGAAACGGTCCGCACCCGAGGCCACCGCGATGCGGCCCTGGCAATGCGCGTGCAGGTGCGCCACCGCCTCGTGCACGCCGTCGATGGCGGTGATGCGCTCGCTCAAGCGCGCGTTGCGCCGAGCGAAAAACTCTTCCAGCCATGCGTCGGTGAGCGGCTGCCCGGTGTGCGCCTCGATGGTCTCGCGCTGGCTTTTGACGGTGTGGCCCACAAATCGCTGCATGCACTCGGCCAGCGTCATGCGCCAGCCCTGCTCTTCGAACATGTCGCGCAGCACGCCACAGGTGATGGCTTCGCTGTCCACCAGCACGCCGTCGCAGTCAAACAAAATGGCTTCAAAGGTCATGGGTCGATCATACGGGCAGCTTGTGCGCACCGGATGGGCCTGCGCTCAAAGCTCATCGCCGTTGAGGTAACACCAGCGGCCGTCTTCGCGCACAAAACGGCTGCGCTCATGCTGGCGCACCGCCCTGCCGCCGACCTTGAAACGCGCCACAAACTCGACCTCGGCGCTGTCAGCGCCCGTGACGTGGTGTCGCTTGATCTCCAGGCCCAACCATTTGCCACCCGCCTCGAGCTTCAACTCGGCAGGCCTTTGGCTGCTGTGCCAGGTTTGCAGCAGATAGGGCACATCGCCAAGCACAAAAGCGCTGTAGCGCGAGCGCATCAGGCGTTCGGCATCGGGCGCGGGCTGGCCGGCATGCAGCGGGCCACAACAGTCGGCAAAGCCAAGGGTTTGGCCCTTGGCGTTGGTGCGGCCACAAGGACAAGGGGCGGACATCAAGCGCCTTTGCGTGCCGCGCTTTCGGCTTTGTGTTGCGCCATGGTGACCGTGGGCGCTGCGGCTTTCTTCCAGGCCGCAAAGCCGCCGTCGATGTGGGCCACATTGGTCATGCCCATGTCCTGCAGGGTTTTGGTGGCCAGGGCGCTGCGCCAGCCTGCGCCACAAAACAGGATGAACTGCTTGCCCTCGTCGGCAAACACGGGCTTGAAATAGGGCGAGGCCGGGTCCACCCAGAATTCGAGCATGCCCCGGGGGGCGAGCAAGGCGCCGGGGACGGTGCCCTCGCGCTCGAGTTCGCGCGGATCGCGGATGTCCACGATCTGGACCTTCGGATCGTCCAAACGGGCACGAACCGTGTCCACACTGAGCGTGGTGACCTGGGCCATGGCCTCGTCGACGAGGGCCTGGAATCCTTTGGTGATGGGCATGGGTGTCTCCTTTTAAAGTGCGCGCTGGATGATGATTTTCTGCACGTCGCTGGTGCCTTCGTAAATCTGGCACACCCGCACATCGCGGTAGATGCGCTCGACCGGAAAATCACTCACATAGCCGTAACCGCCCAGGGTCTGGATGGCGGCTGAACACACCTTTTCGGCCACCTCGCTGGCAAACAGCTTGGCCATGGCGGCTTCCTTCAGGCAGGGGCGACCCGCATCGCGCAGGCTGGCCGCATGCCAGATCAGCTGCCGCGCGGCTTCGAGTTGGGTGGCGCAGTCGGCCAGGCGGAAACCCACCGCCTGGTGCTGGAAGATGGCCGTGCCAAAACTCTCGCGCTGTTTGGCGTAATCGATCGCCGCCTCGAGCGCACTGCGGGCCATGCCCAGGCTCTGTGCGGCGATGCCGATGCGCCCACCCTCCAGCGACGACAGGGCGATCTTGTAGCCCTCGCCTTCCTGGCCGATCCGGTTCTCGGCCGGGATGCGGCAGTTGTCGAAGTTGATCTGCGCGGTGTCGCTGGAATGTTGGCCAAGCTTGTCTTCAAGGCGCGCCACCACATAGCCTGGTGTGCGGGTGGGCACCAAGAAGGCGCTCATGCCCTTCTTGCCTGCCGCCTTGTCGGTGACCGCGATGACGACCGCGACATCGCCGTTTTGGCCACTGGTGATGAACTGCTTGACGCCGTTGATGACGTACTCGTCGCCGTCCCTCACCGCGGTGGTGCGCAAGGCCGAGGCGTCCGAGCCCACATGCGGCTCGGTCAGGCAAAACGCCCCCAGCATCTGACCCTGGGCCAGGGGGCGCAGCCACTGTTCTTGTTGGGCGGCATTGCCGTACATCATCAAGATGGCGTTCACCGGGCAGTTGGTCACACTGATGACGGTGCTGGTGCCGCCGTCACCGGCCGCGATTTCTTCGAGCACCAGCGCCAGCGTCACATAGTCCAGGCCCGCACCGCCCAGCGCTTCGGGCACACAGATGCCATAGGCCCCCAGCTCGGCCAGGCCCTTGTGCACGTCTTTGGGAAAGTGGTGCTTTTTGTCCCACTCGGCGGCATGGGGCCACAGCTCGCGCTGGGCAAAGTCGCGCACAGCGTCGCGGATCATTTCCTGGTCGGGGGTCAGCA
>JAIXXW010000368.1 GCA_027490555.1 Comamonadaceae bacterium
CGCAGCAGGTTCGACGCGCGGTCACGCACAGCGGTGCTGGCCGTGGCGGGCAGAAAGAAGCCGAACCACTCGCGCATGACCAGCTCGTCAAAACCCTGCTCCCTGTAAGTGGGCACATTGGGGACAAAAGTGGAACGGGTCGGACCGGAAGTGGCCAGGATGCGGATACGGCCGCCGGCATGGTGCTGGATCCAGTCGCCCAGCGGAGAGGACATGGAGGTGATCTGACCGCCCAGAACCTGAGGAACGCCAGGGCCCGAACCTGCAAAAGGCACGTTCAGGGACTGGATGTCGGCGATCTGGGCGAAACGTCCCGCCAGCAGGTGCGGCATGGAGCCCGCGCCCGGATTGCCCACGGACGCCTTGCCGGGGTTGGCCTTGGCCCAGGCCACATACTGGCGCAAATTGGTCACTTCCGCAGGGACCGCCGGGCCCACCACAAAAGCGTGGTCGGTGGCGTGGCCGATGGTGATCGGTGCCACATCGGCTTGCGAATAAGGCAGCTTGGAATAAGAGTGGGGGTAAACCGTCAACATCGAAGCGGGGGTGTAGAGCATGGTCGCGCCATCGCCCGCTGCAGCTTTCAAAGCCGAGACACCGATTTGTCCGCCGGCGCCTGGCCGGTTTTCAACGATGATGTTGGTGGCATACACCCCGCGGAGCTTTTCGCCGATCCGACGCGCAAAAGCATCGGTTGTCCCGCCGGGTGGAAAGCCGACCACAATCTTCAGGGTCTCGGGGATGGCCTGCGCGAACGCAGGCAGGTGGCCCATTCCAAGAGCGGCAACAGCGCTGGCGCCGTGGATGAGGGCTTGACGACGGGTTTTCATGGGAGTCTCCTGGTTTTGAGTGGGGGTTGAAAACCGTTTCATGTTAAGCGAGTGCGCCGAAACAGCCAAATAAAAATTCGCCGAATCCTTACATTTCATAAGCATTTGATGCAAATAAGAAACACCCCCTGGGGTTCACCCGGGTCTCATTTGGCAATCGGTGCAATGCTGCTGAACTGATCGGTCCACAACCTCAGCCCGGGCTGATCTTGCGGTTCGGTGCGGACCAAACGACCTTCGGCATCACGCACCTCGCGGTTGACCGAGGGGTGCGCCTTCAGGTAGGCCTGGTCGTGGGTCATGATGAAGTGCAAGTTTCTTCGGATGTTGCGCACCTCATCGGCCGCCTGGTACTTGTGGCGGTAGGCCATGCCCAAGACTTCCGATTGCGCTTTCACAATGGGGTACAGGTTCAGGTAGGCGTTGGTGATGTTGATCGCGATGTAACCGTCCGGCTTCAGGTGATCGCTGTAGATGCGGAAGGCCTCACGGGTCAACAAATGGATGGGCACGGAACCGCCGGTGAAGGCGTCCAGGACGATGACGTCGTAGCGTTTGTCTTTGGGCAACTGCTCCATGCGCAGCCTGGCGTCGCCCAGCAGGATGTTCTGCTCACGCGCCTTGCACGAAGACAGGTTGTCAAACCATTGCTGTGCGAAGCGAACAGCAGCGGGGTTGATTTCATAAAAATCATAGGCATCGCTCTCGCGGGCGAAATTCGCCAGCGTGCCGGCCCCCAGTCCGATCAGTGCTACAGACAGGCTGGGTTTTTGTTCCATGGCCCAAAGCAAGGTGTCGCCAATGCCACTGTCACGTGCGTAATAGGTGGTGGGCACGTGGCGCAGCGCGGGCGAGAGAAACTGCTGACCATGGGTGACATTGCCGCTGAAAAATACCCGGTCGTTGCGCTCCGGGTCGGCGGCGAATCTGCGCTCCTTGACAGAGACCGTGCCATAGAAATTCCGGGCCTGGTCCAGAAGGATTTCCGTGCGGTCTGGCTGCTCAACCTCTCGCCAGGACCATGGGTTTTGCATCGCGACCAGCAAAGCCACCATGACCGCGGCGGTGACCCACCCGGGGATTCGCACAGCCCAGCCGGCTCGGGTCCCTGAAGAACGGAACAGGACATGGCTGGCCAACAGGGCGACCAGCACCAGCGCCATCAACCATTCATGGTAATCGTCAAACCATTGGGTGGCCACCAGGGTGACGAACAAGCCGCCAAAGGCTCCGCCGATGGACATGCACAGGTAAAACTCGGTCAACCAGCGGGTGTCGGCCGGTCTGCGGCGGTACAGCTCGCCGTGGCAGAGCATGCACACCACAAACAGCAAGGCGAAGTGGGACCAGCGCACTTCGTTGACACCGTAATCCCATTGGAAGCCCAGCCAGCGCGGAATGTCGCTCATCCCTGCCGTGAGCAGCAACAGGAACAGCGTCAGGCCGGCGAACAGCTTGGGGCGGTACCAGCGCGGGTGGTCGAAAGTCAGGATGAAGGTGACCAGGTACAAACCCAGTGTGGAAATCCAGAGCCGGGGTTCGGGCGCCACGTCATGGCTGATCTGGTCGGTGGCTGCGATGAAAACCAGTGAAGCCAGGGCTGGCAAACCGATCCATGAAAAACGCTGGACCAGGGAGGGTTTGACCGGATCGCCCACGGCGGCCGCGCCGGGGGACGATGGCGCCTCATCGGCCGGCCCGCCACCAGGGCCGGACGGCGCGGCGCTGTGTTGCCAGGCACCCAAAGCCACCGGCAAGCACAGCAGGGCAAACACCCAGAAGCCCGCGGTCCAGAGCTGACCCATTTCCTGCTGTTCCAGCCAGGGCTCGAGGACAAAGGGAAAGGACAGCAGGGCCAAAAATGAGCCCACATTCGACAAGGCGTACAAACGGAAGACGGATTTGGCGTGCGCGGTGCGGGTGAACCAGTGCTGCACCAGAGGCCCTGTGGTGGCCAGACAAAAATACGGCAAGCCCACGCTCACACCGAGGATCAGCAGCACCTGGGAGACAGGGGCGTCCGGGGATTGCGGCCGAAGGTCGACACCCGGCAGCACCTTGGAGGCCAAAAAAGCTGCAACGATCAGCAAAACCACATGGATCTGGGCCTGCAATCGGCGCGAGCGCAGGCTGGCCAGTGCGTGTGCGTACAAATAGCCCAGACAGAGCAAGGTCTGGAAAAAAAGCATGGCCGTTGTCCAGACGGCAGGGCTGCCACCAAACCAAGGCAAGATTTGCTTGCTGAGCAGGGGTTGCACCTGGAACAACAAAAACGCGCTGGTGAAAATCGTCAGCGCAAATGGCAAAAAACTCCATGGACTGGAGGAGTTTCTCAGAACAGCTTGGATCATGGTTGGACTGGTGAGTGAAATCAGGGGGCTTGGACCCACGTGGAATGACCGTCCAAAGCATCCTGGCCCCACTCCGATGGCAGGCGCCCATCGGTCGCCTTCGCAACACACCGACGAATCGGTCATGAATACGCGCATTCATCGGCCCGTGACAGGACGGCGCAGATTCTACAAACATATTTTTTTTAATTTGCGGTTGGATGCCACGCGCAGACAGATCGTGGATTAAGTTTTATTAAACAAACAGAATTTTTCTAATTAATTACAAATGTACCAATTTCGACGCCACGAAAGACCTTTTTTTGGCAGGGAATGGAGAAAGCCATTGGTAAGCAGAAAGATCGAGCGGCATCAACAGCCATTTTGAAATTCTGGGAAACACGGAGTCCCGATCCACCGCCCAGAAAATACAAGGGTAAATACTTAGCGCGATTAACAACTCATCGGTTTTGCTGAGAGATTTTTGAAAAAAATAGATTAATCTTGTCTTTTTCATTGGCCGGCGCTTCAACCCGTCCGATGCCCAAACCGTGCGAATGATTCAAGGAGTTCAAAATGAAACTGTTGCGTTTTGTGTGGCCTGTCCTGCTGGCGGGCTTGTCCACTTGGGCCGGTGCGTCCACCACCGGCAACGCCAGCCCTGCGGCTGCTCAACCCACGGCTTACGAACCGGTGCGCGGGCAAGCCGGCAAGGACGTGATCTGGATCCCCACCCCAGAAGGCCTGATCGACAAAATGCTCGAGACAGCCAAGGTGACCGAGCAAGACCGGCTGTTTGACCTGGGTGCGGGGGACGGCATCATCGCCATCACCGCTGCCCGCAAGTACGGAACACGGGCGGTGGGCATCGAATACAACCCCGACATGGCGCAATTTGCCAGGCGCAAAGTGGTCGAAGCGGGGGTGTCTGACAAGGTCAGGATCATCACGGGTGACATCTTCAAAGAAGACTTCAGTTCTGCGACAGTGGTCACGCTGTACCTGATGCCGCACCTGAACCTGAAGCTCCGTCCCACTTTGCTGCAGATGAAACCCGGCACGCGGGTCGTGTCCCATGCATTCACCATGGGCGATTGGGAGCCTGATGAGTCCTTCTCGTATCAACATTCGCAGGGCTATTTCTGGGTCGTCCCGGCGCAAGTCGAAGGATCGTGGGTCATGCGCGGGCTTGAAGGCGGACCGATCCGCCTGAACATGAATCAACTCTTCCAGAACATTGGCGGTACCTTGACCAGCGGTGGACAAACGCGGTCCATGATGGGCGCAAAACTGCGTGGCGATGAGCTCAAGTTCCAATTCACCACACAGGATCAAAAGGTCCACAGCTTCACGGGCCGTGTCGAAGGTGAGCGCATCACAGGCACCGTGGTGTCGTCGTACATGCACACCCCTGTCGAAATCACACGCCGCTGACCCCCGACTGAAAAACTTTTTTGATCAAGCCGATGAAATCCGATAACCCGTCCCCAGACAAAATGCTTCGCTTATTGTCCCCTCTTTCGGCCGTGGCGCTGATTGTCGGCATCGTGATCGGTGCCGGGATTTTCAAAACCCCCTCCTTGGTGGCAGGCATCAGTGGCGACGCAGGTTGGGCCTTGGTGCTGTGGCTGGCTGGCGCCATGATTTCCATCATCGGCGCCCTGTGCTATGCGGAACTGTGCACGTCTTACCCCAGTGCGGGGGGCGATTACCATTTTCTCCACCGCGCCATGGGGCGTGACCTGTCCTTCATCTATGGCTGGTCACGGGCCACCATCATCAACACGGGCTCCATCGCCTTGCTGGCATTCGTCTTTGGCGATTACATGAGCACGGTCGTGCATCTGGGGGCCTATTCCAGCGCCATCTGGGCGCTGCTGGTTGTGCTGGTCCTGACCGGGGTGAATATCCTGGGCATCCAGGCGTCTTCGCGCATGCAGACTTGGCTGACGGCCACAGAGATCGTGGGCCTGCTGGCGGTGGTGGTGGCCGGCTTCTGGGTGGATGCGCCCGCATCCGGTGCCATCAGCTGGTTTGCGCAAGCGCCCGCTCCCGCCCAATGGGGGCTGTGCCTGGTTTTTGTCTTGCTGACGTTTGGCGGCTGGAACGAAGCGGCCTACATCTCCGCAGAACTCAAAGGCGGGCCCCGCACCATGGTGCGGGTCATTTTGGCCAGCATGGTCACCCTGATGGTGATTTACTTTCTCGTCAACCTGGCCCTGCTGTTGGGACTGGGCCTGAGCGGCTTGAGCCAAAGCAAAACCGCCGCTGCCGATCTGCTGGGCGTGGCCTTTGGCCCTTGGGCCCAAAAGGCCCTGGGCTTGTTTGTGGCCATTGCCGCCCTGACCAGCATCAATGCCACCATGTTCGTTGGGGCAAGAACCAATTTTGCGGTGGGCAGCGACTGGAAAGCGCTGCGCGGACTGGGCCAATGGCAGCTGAACATCGGCAGCCCCAAGCAAGCCTTGTTGCTGCAAGCGGCCATCAGCATCGGCTTGATCATTTTGGGCACCCAGGAGGCCGACGGATTTTCTGCCATGGTCGAGTTCACCGCACCGGTTTTCTGGGGTTTCCTCTGCCTGGTGGGACTTTCCCTGATCTGGTTGCGACAAACCGACCCACGCACGGTGCGCCCCTTCAAAGTGCCGCTGTACCCCCTGCTGCCTTTGATCTTTTGCGCGGCCTGCGCCTGGCTGACTTACTCCAGCATCAATTACGCGATTTCGCAAAAAGCCATCCATGTCTCCATGTGGCTCATTGCCAGCGGCATCCTGGCTTTGCTGATCCTGCGTATCCGTGAAAAATCGATGAGCCACCTGCCCGACGAAGCCTGAGTCCATGAAAACGCCTTTTCCAGCTTTTGACTACGAACAAACGCGTGCCAATTTTTCTTTCGATGTCCCAGAGTTCTTCAACTTTGGCTTCGATGTGGTGGACCGCAGGGCACGCGAGAACGACAAACTTGCATTGATCGCGATTGACCGCTCAGGCCAGCGCATCACGCACCACCGCTACAGCGATCTCGAACGCGAATCCAACCGCTTTGCCAACGCCCTGTTGAGTCTGGGTGTGCGCAAGGGCGACTCTGTGTTGGTGGTCTTGCCACGCATCCCCGAATGGTATTTCGTGCTTTTGGGTTGCGCCAAGATCGGCGCCATTGCCATGCCCGGCACGAACCAACTCAAAGCCAAGGACCTGGAGTACAGAATCCAGCGTTCCGGGGCCCGTGTCGCGGTGGTGGGTCCCACGCACGCGCAGGCCATCGATGCGATTGCCCCCATGTGCCCATCGCTGCAGCACAAACTGCTGGTCGGGGAGGAACGGGTGGGATGGCACCCTTATGAAAGCCTGTGTGGCGGGCAGGCGCCTGTGATCGACCCTCAGAGCATCACGCCCACCCGCTCGGATGAGACCATGTTGATCTACTTCACCTCGGGCACCACCTCCTTGCCCAAGATGGTTGAAAGAGACCACGCCTACGCTTTGGCGCATTCGATCACAGGGCGTTACTGGCAGGACCTGCGCGAGAGCGATGTCCACTGGACCTTGACCGACACCGGTTGGGCCAAAGCGGCGTGGGGACTGTTGTACCCCCCATTGACGGCCGGTGCCACCATCGTTCTGTACGACGGTGAGGGCTTCGATCTGCCAATGCACCTGGACATCATTGCCCGATTCAAGGTAACCACCTTTTGCGCCCCTCCCACGGTCTACCGTGTGATGGCCAAGGCGGACTTGTCGGGGGCAGATTTCAGCTCGCTTCGCCACTGTTTTGGTGCCGGTGAACCGCTCAACCCGGAAGCCATGCGGGCCTGGAAACTGGCCACCGGATGCGACATCTACGACGGCTATGGTCAAACCGAAACGATCAACATTGTGGCCAACTTTCCCGGCATGCCGATCCGTCCCGGCTC
>JAIXXW010000140.1 GCA_027490555.1 Comamonadaceae bacterium
CAGCTGGCCCAGGATTTCGCCCAGGTCGTTGGGCGAGTGCTCCATGTCCAGCAGCAGCCAGTCAAAGCCGCAGTGCGCCAGGATTTCGGTGCTGATGTTGCTGCACAGGTGCGACCACAAACCGATCTGCTTGTGGCCCGACCGGATCGCTTGTTTGAAATGGTTGATGGGCATGTCCATGGGGTGATTCCTCAGTGGGTGAAGTGGGGGCGTGGCAGGCGCAGACTGTTCAGCGCACCATGCAGGGCATCTTGGGGTTGAATTTCCAGCCGGGGATCAGGTACTGCATGGCGATGGCGTCATCGCGTGCGCCCAGGCCGTGTTGCTGGTAGAGCTGGTTCGCTTGCATCACCGCGTCCATGTCCAGCGCGATGCCCAGACCCGGTTTGGCCGGCACATCCACATACCCGCCCTGGATTTGCAGGGGCTCTTGGGTGAGGAACTGGCCGTCTTGCCAGATCCAGTGGGTGTCGATGGCGGTGACTTTGCCCGGTGCCGCTGCGGCGCAGTGGGTGAACATGGCCAGCGAAATGTCAAAGTGGTTATTGGAGTGCGAGCCCCAGGTCAGGTCGTACATCTGGCACAGCTGCGCGACGCGCACCGAGCCTTGCAGCGTCCAGAAATGCGGGTCGGCCAGCGGGATGTCGACCGATTGCAGCTGGATGCTGTGGGCCATCTCGCGCCAGTCGGTGGCCACCATGTTGGTGGCGGTGGGCAAGCCAGTGGCGCGGCGGAACTCGGCCATCACCTCGCGGCCCGAAAACACGCCTTCTGCGCCACAGGGGTCTTCGGCATAGGCCATGGTGTTGCGGTGGTCGCGCAAGAGGCGAATGGCGTCTTTGAGCAGCCAGCCACCGTTGGGGTCGAGCGTGATGCGGGCCTGGGGAAAGCGTTCATGCAAAGCCACGATGGCTTCGACTTCTTCTTCGCCGCGCAGCACGCCGCCTTTGAGCTTGAAATCCTGAAAGCCATAGCGGGCCTGTGCGGCTTCGGCCAGGCGCACCACGGCTTGGGCGCTCATGGCTTTTTCGTGGCGCAGGCGTAGCCAGTCGTCGGCCTGCTCGGGCTCGCTGCGGTAGGGCAGGTCGGTCTGCTGGCGGTCGCCCACATAGAACAGGTAGCCCAGCATTTGCACGCGCTCGCGTTGCTGGCCCTGGCCCAAGAGGGCGCACACCGGCACATTCAGGTGCTGGCCGAGCAGGTCGAGCAGGGCGCTTTCGACGGCGGTGACGGCATGGATGGTGATGCGCAGGTCAAAGGTCTGGTTGCCCCGGCCACCGCTGTCGCGGTCGGCGAACTGCTGGCGCATGGTGCTGAGCACCCGGTTGTAGTGGCCAATGGCTTGCCCCTCGACCAGGGGGCGGGCGTCTTCCAGCGTTTGGCGGATTTTTTCGCCACCGGGCACCTCGCCCAGGCCGGTGTGGCCCGAGGAGTCGGTCAGGATGACGATGTTGCGGGTGAAGAAAGGACCGTGCGCGCCGCTGAGGTTGAGCAGCATGCCATCGTGCCCCGCCACGGGGATCACTTGCATGCGGGTGATGGTGGGGGTGGCTGGGGGGGTGGACATCGGGTTCTCGGGGATTGATTCGACAGTCATCGTACAACTTAGAGGTTTTTTGGCGATGCGTGTAAACCCTGGTTGCCGCGCTTCAGTGGTGGCTGGATGCGCCTTTTTTGTGCCGGTCTCGGCTGTTGGACAGATGCGTGCGCATGGCGGCGCGGGCCGATTCGGCGTCCTGCGATGCGATGGCATTGAGGATGTTTTCATGCTCCTGGTGCACGCGCCGCAAGTAGGCCAGGCGTGTGGGGCCGATGGCGGGCGAGGTCTCCAGCCGAGCGCGCGGGATGGACTGCGCACCCAGCGAATTCATCATGTCGGCAAAGTGGTGGTTTTGGGTGGCGCGGGCGATTTCATGGTGAAACTGGAAGTCGGCGGCGATGGCATCGCGGCCCGCTTCGATGGCGCTGGCGAAAGCGGCCATGGCGTCTTGCATGACGCGCAGATTGCCCTCTGTGCGCCGAACGGCGGCCAGGGCGGCGGCTTCGGTCTCGATGCTGATGCGCAATTCCAGCAAGGCAATCACGTCGTGCAGGGTGCTCAGTTGGCTGGGGTTGACCCGAAAAGGCGGGGAGTCTGTGGGTGGCAGCACAAAGGTGCCGATGCCGTGCCGGGTTTCGACCAGGCCGCTGGCTTGCAATTTGGAGATCGCCTCTCGCACGACAGTGCGGCTGACGCCAAAGCGTTCCATGATGGCGGCTTCGGTGGGTAATTTTTGGCCGCTGCGCAATGTGCCATTCAGGATTTCGGTGCTGAGCTGGTCGACCAGTTCGTAGGTCAAGCTGCGCGATTTGCGCTTTTCTGGGGTGGCTAGCGGGGTGCTCATCGGGTAAGTACGCATTCCAGATTCAATGGGAGGCTCTCAGAATCAACTTGTACGACAACTGATTACACAAGGCCATTGGGGGCAATGTATCAGAACGTCATCGTCTTTGGCCATTTTCATGAACGCTTACCAAACCATTGCCGATGCATCCGACCGCGTGGGAGAGTCCCCCGTTTGGGATGCCCGCGCCCAGTGTCTGTGGTGGGTGGACATCGAGGGGCCCTTCATCCGCAATGCCGTGCTCGGCCATGCCAAGGCCGTGCAGTCCTGGCGCATGCCCGAGCGCGTGGGCTGTATTGCACTCACTGCAGTTCATGGGCAATTGATCGCCGCGATGGAAACCGGCATCGCCCGTGTCACCCTGCATGCAGGCGGTCAGGTGGACACAGTTTGGCTGGCTCAGATCCAACACCCCGCGCCGGGCATGCGCTTCAACGATGGACGTTGCGACGCCAGCGGCCGCCTGTGGGTGGGCACCATGGTGATGGACATGTCATTGGCCTCGGACCGGGGCGGTCTGTATTGCTTGGATGAGCGAGGCCTGACAGGCCCTCACATCGCGAATTTGATGACACCCAACGGTCTGGGCATGAGCCCCGATGGGTGCACTTTGTATCTCTCGGACTCGCATCCTGCGGTACAAAAAATCTGGGCTTTTGATTTGAACCTGGACCATGGTTTCTTGAGCAACAGACGGTTGTTTGTCGACATGAATGACTGGCCAGGTCGCCCCGATGGCGCCGCCGTCGATGCGCGAGGGCATTACTGGATCTGTGCCAACGATGCGGGACAGATCCACGACTTCGATCCGCAGGGCCATTGGTGCCAGTCGTTGAGGGTGCCCATGCCCAAACCGTCCATGTGCGCTTTTGGTGGGATCGACCTGGACCAGTTGTTGGTCACCTCGATCATCCCCGCACAATGCACAGAGGCCACGCGAGGCTCCAGCGGTGCTGTCATTGCCTTGCAGCCTGGCGTGCAGGGTTTGCCTGAACCTGTTTTTTCCCGTTTTCCCGCAAGTGTTTGATTGTTGATCGTCCATTCACCAACCCAGGAGACTACCCAGATGAAACTCAAGCATTCCCTGATGGCCATCGCTGCTGCCTTGGCCTTCTCTTCGCACGCTGCCGAATTCCGCTCGGCCGACATCCACAACGCCGACGACTACCCCACGGTGGTTGCGGTCAAGCACATGAGCACGGTGCTGGAAAAACTCTCAGGTGGCAAGCACAAGATCAAGGTCTTTAACAAGGGCGCTTTGGGTTCTGAAAAAGAAACCATCGATCAGGTCAAGATCGGTGCGCTGGACATGGCGCGTGTCAACGTGGCCCCCATGAATGGCGTGTGCCCCATGACCATGGTGCCCACCATGCCTTTCTTGTTCCGCTCGGTGGACCACATGCGCAAGTCGCTCGATGGCCCCATTGGCAATGAAATCCTCAAGAGCTGCGAATCCGTCGGCTTCATAGGCCTGGCGTTTTACGACAGTGGCGCCCGATCCATTTATGCCAAGAAGCCCATCAGATCGGTCGCCGATACCAAAGGCTTGAAGATCCGCGTGCAGCAGTCTGACCTGTGGGTGGCTCTGGTCAGTGCCATGGGGGCCAATGCCACGCCCATGCCTTTTGGTGAGGTTTACACGGCCTTGAAAACCGGTCTGATTGATGCTGCCGAGAACAATATCCCTTCCTTTGACACTGCCAAGCACGTGGAAGCTGTCAAGTTTTACTCAAGGACCGAGCACTCGATGGCACCCGAAATTCTGGTGATGTCCAAAGTGGTGTGGGATAAGTTGCCCGCCAACGAACAGGCCATGATCCGTCAGGCTGCGAAAGAGTCGGTGGCGATTCAACGCAAAGCATGGGATGAGGCTGAAGGCAAATCATTGGCCAATGTCAGAGCCGCTGGTGCCGAGATCGTCGAAGTGGACAAGCGTTCCTTCCAAGCTGTTATGGCACCCGTCTACGACAAGTTCATGACCACGCCTGAAATGAAGCGTGCCATCAAAGCCATTCAAGATACCAAGTGATTGGCATTTTCTTGAGCTCCTGGTGCTAGCCAGGAGCGGGAGCTTTTCATGTTCACCAAGTTCTGTGCGACCGTCTCCAAGATCTGTCTTGTGTTGGCTGTTTTCGGCCTGATCGCCGTGATCTTGTGCGTGCAATGGCAAGTCATCGGGCGCTACGTGCTGAACGACACGCCCACGTGGGCCGAGGCTCTGGCAATGCTGATCGTGCTGTTTGTCACTGCCTTTGGTCTGGCCGTAGGGGTGCGCGATGCGGGGCACATTGGGCTGGAGTCTCTGGTCATATTGCTGCCGAAAAAGTGGCAACACCGCATTGAAATCCTGATCCACGTCCTGGTGGCGGTGTTCGGCTATTTGATGGTGAAAGGCGGGTGGCTATGGGCCTCTGCCAAATGGGCCGAGAAAAAACCCATGCTGCCCGTTCCGGATGGCATCGACTATGTGCCGGTGATCATTGCGGGCGCCTTGATTTTGCTTTTTTCGATTGAACACATTGTTGCTCTGGTGCAAGGCAAGGTGGTCGAACCTGTTTGGAACTGATGCCATGGAATTGACCATCCTTGCGCTGAGCTTCACGCTTCTTTTGATTTTGGGCGTGCCCGTGGCCTTTGCCATTGGCCTGTCTTCGGTCGCCA
>JAIXXW010000213.1 GCA_027490555.1 Comamonadaceae bacterium
AGCTGGACAGGGCAAGGCCGGACAAGAAACTGGAGCGGGCACGTGTCTTCATGCTGATAAAACCGTTGTGTTGAACAGGCCGCCACATCAACGCGCACCCGATGGGTTGGGGGATCTGGTATCCAAGCCGCCTCTGTTGAGCAAAATGATCGGTCTTCCATTGGCAGAAGACTCCGAGGTCCGAGCTGGCGTGGAGGGCTGGGGCTGTGTGAACGGCGCGGGTGCTGGTGTTGGCTGGATTTGTGGGCTGGCCGCAGGCTGCTGGTTGAGGGCCACCGAGTACATGGCATCCACACCATCGGACTGGTTTGTCAGGCGGATGTCCAGCAATCGCCCGCCTTTGGCAAAGGCCATCTGCGACTGTTGGCCGAAGTGCATGGCGGACTTCAGTTCCCAGCCTTTGCGCCGGGCATCGGCGATCAGCAGTGTCTGCACAGCTTCCCTGTGGGCATTGGACAGGTACGCATAAAACAGGCCGGTCTGCATGTCCGACTCGCCCAGCAAAACCGACTGTTCATGCCGGATCAGTTGCATGCCCGGGGCCATCGGGTAACTCTCGGCTTGAACCGCTGGCCAGGGTGTCTGGGCATGGACCCAGGCGCTGACCGCCATCGCCCAGGCGACTAACCACTTGTATTTCATAAATGCCTTTGAGACTGTTTGAACCCATGAAATGCAAGTACTTTACATCAATTTGGAGCTATTTTTACATTCCTATTCAATACTTTGGAAATCATCAATGAGGCAAATGCCGACGAAAGAAAACCCAAAACAAAGGCCGCTCAGGGCGGCCTTGGTGGGGGGCGGTGCAGCAGCGGTCAGGGCGCTGTCTTGGCTCCGGCATCCTGGTCGGCAGGCCAGTCGCGGATGTAGGCTTTGAGCATTTTGTTCTCAAAATCCTGGGCCTCGACCACGGCCTTGGCCACGTCGTAAAAGCTGATCACCCCCATCAGCATGCTGCCGTCCACCACCGGCATGTAGCGGGCATGGCGCTCGAGCATCATGCGGCGCACTTCGTCGATGGCCGTGTCGGGGTGGCAGGTCAGCGGCTGGGGGTCCATGGCATCGCTGACGGTGGACGTGCCGACCTGGCCTGCATTGCCGACGATTTTCTGGATCACCTCGCGGAAGGTCAGCATGCCTGTCACCTGGCCCTTGTCCATGACCACCAGCGAGCCCAGGTCCTTGTCAGCCATGAAACTGACGGCGTCCATGAGGGATTGGTCTGGCTGGGCCGTGAACAGGGTGTTGCCTTTGACGCGCAGGATGTCGCTGACTTGCATGGTGGTTCTCCAGATGGCGAGCGTGTGACAGTGATCAGGCTTCAATATAGCCCACAATGGAATCTGTGCGTAGCGGTTTGCGCTTTCAAAAAACCCATTGGAGACATCCCCCACATGTCCGGCTATTCCGATCCTGGCTTTGACACCCTGGCGCTGCACGCCGGGGCCGGCCCCGACCCCACCACCGGCGCACGCGCCGTTCCCCTGCACCTGTCCACCTCCTTCGTTTTCGAGTCGAGTGACCAGGCCGCAGCGCTTTTCAATCTGGAGCGCGCCGGTCATGTGTACAGCCGCATCAGCAACCCGACGACCGCGGTGCTGGAACAACGGGTGGCCGCCCTGGAAGGTGGCATCGGCGCGATTGCCACCGCCAGCGGACAAGCTGCGCTGCACCTGGCCGTCTGCACCCTGATGGGTGCTGGCAGCCACATCGTGGCCTCCACCGCTCTGTATGGCGGCTCGCAGAACCTGCTTCACTACACGCTGCGGCGCTTTGGCATCGAGACCACATTCGTCAAGCCCGGTGACATCGACGGCTGGCGCGCCGCTGTGCGCCCCAACACCCGGCTCTTTTTTGGCGAAACCGTGGGCAACCCGGGGCTGGAGGTGCTGGACATGCCAACGGTGAGCCAGATCGCGCACGAGGCCGGCGTGCCTCTGCTGGTGGACTCCACCCTGACCTCGCCCTGGCTGATCCAACCCCTGGACCACGGGGCCGATCTGGTCTACCACTCGGCCACCAAATTCCTGTCGGGCCACGGGACCGTGATCGGCGGTGTGCTGGTCGATGGCGGCAGCTTCGACTGGGAAAAATCCGGCAAATTCAGCGAGCTGACCGAGGCCTATGCGGGCTTTCACAACATGGTCTTCAGTGAAGAAAGCACCGTGGGCGCGTTTTTGCTGCGCGCGCGGCGCGAGGGCTTGCGCGACTTCGGCGCCTGCCTCAGCCCCCACAGCGCCTGGCTGATCCTGCAGGGCATCGAGACGCTGCCCCTGCGCATGGCGCGGCACATGGACAACACGGTCAAAGTGGTGGACTTTTTGGCGGCGCACCCGCTGGTCAGCCGTGTGGGCCACCCCCTGCTGGAGAGCCACCCCAGCCACGCGCTGGCGCAAAAACTCTTGCCGCGCGGCGCAGGTTCGGTGTTCAGTTTCGACATCGCGGGCAGCCGCCAGCAAGGCCGCGCCTTCATCGAGGCGCTGAAAGTCTTCAGCCACCTGGCCAATGTGGGCGATGCCAAGAGCCTGGTGATCCACCCGGCCAGCACCACGCATTTCCGCATGAGCGACGAGGCCCTGAGCGCGGCCGGCATCGGCCCGGGCACGATCCGCCTGTCGATTGGCCTGGAGGACCCGGCCGATCTGATCGATGACCTGAAAAAAGCGCTCAAAGCGGCGGAGAAAGCCGCATGAAAATCCCAGTTCAAGGCCAGGCGCTGTACGCCTACACCGGCGGCAAGCCCTTCAACCCCGCCCAGCCCACCGCCGTGTTCATCCACGGCGTGCTCAATGACCACAGTGTCTGGATCCTGCAAAGCCGCTACTTGGCGCACCACGGCTGGAACGTGCTGGCCATGGACCTGCCTGGGCACTGCAAAAGCGAGGGCGCTGCGCCGCAAAGCGTGGAGCAAGCCGCCGACACCGTGCTGGCTTTGCTCGATGCCCTCCACATCGACCGGGCCGCGCTGATCGGCCACAGCTTTGGCTCGCTGATCGCCCTCGAAGCCACAGCCCGCGACGCCCAGGCCCAGCCCGGACGCATTGGCCACTTGGTGATGGTCGGCACCGCCTACCCGATGCGGGTCTCGCCCGCCTTGCTCGATCTCTCGGTCAGCGCCCCCATGCGGGCGATCGACATGGTCAACGTCTTTTCCCACTCGAC
>JAIXXW010000088.1 GCA_027490555.1 Comamonadaceae bacterium
AAGATCAACAAGTACGATTTGCGGGGCGTGGCCTGAGGGCCATGGCCGCCTCAGGTCTGAATCCGGTCGGCTTCAGAAGGGGGGTTTGATCACCTGGGCGCAGGTCCCTGTGATCAACGTGACCTTTTGACCATCGGACAAGCTCAGGGATTGGACAAAACGCCCTGTTTTGCGGTCAATCTCGAAATCCTCACCAGAAATCATCACCCCAAAACGCTGGAACATGGCCGGGCGTGAGACTTTCAACCGAGTCCCCATGGTTTGGAGTGTGCCGGCGCGGCTTTCCGAGATGGCAATCTTGCCCTGGTACCAGCCAGAATTCTTTTCGAAATCGATCTGCGCCATGGTGATGCGCGATGGCTCTTTGTCCGTGATCCCCAATTTGAGCTGGCCATTCAGATCCAGCTCGAGTTCGCAGATCAAATCCATGACGCCCTTGTTGGCGCCGGGCGTCACCGTTTGCAGGCTGCTGGGCGCCGCAGGGGACTCCCCCATGACATGGAACAGGCCCCACACACCGCCCATGACCATGGCCCCCAGGCTGGCACCGATCGCGATGAATTTCAGCATGTCTTGACCTTTCGCTGGATCTGCATCCTGTGGAATGTACCCCAAGCCTCGCGCTTGTCCATGTGACTTGGCATACCGAGCGTCACTGGTTCAGGACCGTGATGCTGACGCGGCGGTTTCGGGGGTCCGCAGGGTTGTCGGGCACCTTGGGATTGGTGTCCGCCACCCCTTCGATGCGTGCGAATCGGTTGGCACCGATGCCTTGTCCCTGCATGAACTGGCGCGTGGCTTCGGCGCGCTCGGTGGACAAGGTCCAGTTGTTGCGCATGCTGTCGGGTGCAAACCCGAGGCTGTCGGTGTGACCCCGGATGGCCAATTTGTTGGGCAAGGGCTTGAGGGACTTGGCCACCTCGGACATCAGCGCAGCGGCTTTGCCACCCATGTCGGACGTGCCCGATGCGTACATGGCGAAATCCGCTTTGTCGATGACTTCGATGCGCAGGCCGTCTTTTTCGCGGGTGATGCTGACCTGGTCCTTGATGTTATTGAATTGCTTGCTCTCAGAAAGCTTTTGCTTGATCTCTTTTTCCAGCTTCTCGAAGTTTTCCTTGTCTTCTTTCTGACTGGGCGTGCCGGCGCCTTCCTTGCCAGGATCCTGCTCCGAAGGGCCGTCCTTGTTGTTTTCCTCTTTGGAAGAGCCAAAGCTTTCCGCAGGACCGCCTTGGGCTTGCGGGGTCAGGCGCTCCAGCATGGCGGTTTGTTTGGCTGTGAAGGGAAAGCCATCGGTGTCGATGATCGATTTGCCCCCGAACAAGCCGTTGGAGCCGGCCATCTCGCCGAACACAATCTGGCTGTGCGAAGCAGGCCTGAAGTAGTCTGCAACGCTTTTGCGTTTGTCTTCGTTGCTGGCACCGAGCAGCCACATCAGCAAGAAAAAGGCCATCATGGCCGTCATCATGTCGGCCAGGGCAATTTTCCAGGCACCGCCGTGTGCGCCTGCATGGCCATCTTCGACGATGATTTTCCGGATGATCGGCCGCATCGCCTCCGCTGCGGCAGCGGCTTCGGCCGCCGCAGCAGCCGCTGCGGCTTCGTCGTTTTTCGGATCTGCTGGGGGAGCCGCTTCTGCCATCAACTGCCTCGCATGCCGTCAAAGACTTCGGAGAAGCTGGGTTGACAGTGGTGCGCAATACAGGCCCGAGCCGACTCGATGATCAGTGGCTGCGGATAGCCCTTGAGGTGGCCCACAATCATTTCCCGGATCACATCGTAGGCCTGCGCGTCCTCGTTGATGATCTGGGTCAGCCTGCCCGAGAAGGGCTCGAACATGCCGTACGCCAAAAACACCCCCATCAGCGTTCCCACCAGGGCCGAGCCGATCAGGGCACCCAGGACGGGCGGTGGCTGGTCGATGGAGCCCATGGTTTTGACCACACCCAACACGCATGCCACGATACCCAGGGCGGGCAAGCCGCCGGCGATGCCCGCCAAAGCGGCCGGTGCCAACAGGGCTTCGTGGTGATGAACCTTGATGGCTTTTTTCATCAGGTCGTCCAGGGCATCGGCATCGAGGTTGCCCTGGGAGATGACCATCAAGCGCAAAGGATCGCAGATCATTTGAACGATGGAATGGTCTTTGGCCAGTTTGGGAAATTCACCAAAAATTGGGCTGGTGTCTGGGTTTTCCACATGGGATTCGAGGGCCACGATGCCCTCTTTCTTCATCACCCCTTGCAATTTGCCGATCAGCAGCATCAGCGCCAGGTAGTCGGCCTGGTGCCATTTGGGGCCTTTGATGCAGGTGCCGATGCCGGCCATGGCGGCCTTGAAAACCGGAAAACTGTTGGCCACCAGGGACGCACCGATGGCCGATCCGCCGATGATCAGAAACTCAAAGGGCGCAGCTTTGATGATGGGTGCCATCTTGCCGCCAGCAATCACGTACCCACCGAAAACGGCGCCAAAAACGACAGCTAAACCAATGAAGAAAAACATGACGTCCCTTATGTTTCAGAAAATGCACCAAACCCCGATGCACCAACCCCACGCCCATTGAAAGAGGAAATCCAGCAAACTGCCCAAAACCATGACCGGCAAACCCAGGTACAGCGTCAGCCAGACCCACCCCGACCGTGTCAGTCTCGGCTTGGGAATGTCGTGTCCCTGAATGGCGTGTTTCCTCTTGGATGACCACATGGTTCTATGCGATTTGACCTGATTAAATCGTCACAAGATGTGAAATCTTGAGCCCGATTTAGAAATTTTGCCTATTATGACAATATGAAAGTTGAATGGAATGTCTCGTCGCAAGCCCAATGGTCCAGCTTCCACCGCCAGCACCGGGGTGCCTTGCAACAGTCGTGGGCTTACGGCGAGGCCCTGATGGCCTTGGGCATCCGGGTGGAGCGTGCAGAGTTCTGGGACGAGGACCGGCTGATTGGCATCGCTCAGTTCATGTGCAGGCGCTTCTTGGCGTATGTGTCCATGGCGTCCTGCACGCGTGGGCCGGTCTGGGATCCGCAGGTGACGCCGGCCCAACGCGCGAAGCTGTACCTGCTGCTCAAGCGGTCTTTGCCCATGAGACCGCTGCGTGTGATGCTGGTGTCTCCAGATGTGAGCGCAGAGCAGTTGGACCGGCGCGAGGTACAAGGCCTGTCCCGGGTGATGACCGGGTACTCGACGGTGTACCTGAACCTGACCTTGCCGGAGGACGACTTGAAAGCCCGTTTGGACGGCAAATGGCGCAACCGCTTGAACAAGGTCTTGTCCCATGAAAAGCTCCGTGTGCATGCCCAGCCCAGTCTCAAGCGTTGTGCCTGGTTACTGACCAAGGAAGAGGACCAACGCGAGGCCCGCCAATTCCATGGCTTGCCCACCCACTTTGTGCCGACCTACATCGAAAAATCCGAAAGCCCCCAGCAGGCTTTTGTGGTGGTGTATGCGGAGTTGGGCAAGGACACGGTCGCGGGCA
>JAIXXW010000035.1 GCA_027490555.1 Comamonadaceae bacterium
GGCCCAGTTGCTGCGGTGGATGTCGCCCTCCACCCGGCGCGAGACAACCTCGCTGTCGCCGTGGTGTTGCTCGGCAAAATCAATCAAAGAAGAAATCAGCAGCGATTGCTGTTGCATCAATCCCAGCATGCGAGGGTCTCCTGTGTGTGGTGGTCAATCAACAGCCCATTGTGCACCCGACGCAGGCCAGCGCACGCCCCCCATCCCGGCAAAAACCCGCCCGGCAGCGGGTGCTTGTCAAGGGGGTGACAATCCAAGCAATGACAAGCGTCTTCATGGCCACCCCGGGCTCCCCCACCCAGCCCCCCGTTCACACCCCCCCTGTGCTGGCATGGACGCACCGCCTGACCCGACTGGGCCCCGCATTTTTCACGCGGCTGCACCCTACGCCCGTGGCCGCACCCCGGTGGGCGGCCTGCAACCACGCCTTGCGCACCGCGCTGGGCTGGCCTGCCGAACTGTTTGATGCGCAGCACCTGCAGGCCTTTGCCGGCAATGCCCTCTTGGCCGGCGCCGACCCCCTGGCCACGGTGTACAGCGGACACCAGTTCGGTCAGTGGGCCGGTCAGTTGGGCGATGGCCGGGCCATCTGGCTGGGCGAGGCGGCTTCGGAACAAGGCCCCCAGGAAATCCAGCTCAAGGGCGCGGGCCGCACCCCCTACTCGCGCGGTGGCGATGGCCGGGCCGTGTTGCGCTCGAGCATCCGTGAATACCTGTGCAGCGAAGCCATGCACGGGCTGGGCATTCCCACCACGCGGGCGCTGGGCCTGGTGGCCTCGCCCGAACCTGTGCGGCGCGAAACCCTGGAAAGCGCCGCCATCGTCACCCGGGTGGCTCCCAGTTTTTTGCGTTTTGGGCACTTCGAACACTTTTGGGCCCAGGGGAACACCGAGCTGCTGCGCACCCTGGCCGACCATGCCATCGAACACCACCTGCCCGAGTGCCATGACCGCGCCAGCCTCTGGCAAGGCAATCTTTATGCCGCCTTGCTCGACGAGGTGCAGGAGCGGACCGCGCGCCTGCTCGCGCAGTGGCAGGCCGTGGGTTTTTGCCACGGCGTGATGAACACCGACAACATGAGCTTGCTGGGCTTGACCATCGACTACGGGCCCTTCCAGTTCATGGACGGGTTTGACCCTGGGCACATCTGCAACCACTCGGACCACCAAGGCCGTTATGCCTATGGACGGCAACCCAACGTGGCCTACTGGAACCTGTACTGCCTGGCCCAGTCGCTGGCACCGCTGATCGACGACCAGGACATGACCTTGCAGGTGCTGCAAGGCTACAAAACCCTGTTCCCCCGTCATCTGGGCGATGCCATGCGGGCCAAGCTGGGCCTCACGGGTGAACTGGCCCCCGAGTCCGAGCGCGAAGGCGACTGGACCCTGGTCGAGGACCTGATGCAATTCATGGCCTCCGAAAAGGTCGACTTCACCCTGTTTTGGCGGCAACTGAGCCAGGCGGTGCTGCACCGATCCCGCATCGCCAACCCCCAAGAGGCGGACTGGCAGGCCGTGACCGACCTGGTGCTCGACCGCCCTCGCCTGAAGGCCTGGCTGGCGCGCTACAGCGCACGCACCGGGCCCGCCCATGGGGCGGCCATGGGCCAGCAGATGCTGCGCTGCAACCCCAAATACGTGCTGCGCAACCACCTGGCGGAAATCGCGATCCGCCTGGCCCATCAAGGGGACTTCACCGAAATTCAGACCCTGCACAACTTGCTACAGTCTCCCTTTGACGAGCATCCGGGCTTTGAAGCCTATGCCGGTGTGCCGCCCGACTGGGCCAGCCAACTCGAAATCAGCTGTTCATCATGACCAAAATCACCAAAACCGATCAGGAATGGCGCGACCTGCTGGCCAGCAAGGGCGCCGAGCCCATGGCCTATGCCGTGACGCGCCAGGCGGCCACCGAGCGGCCTTTCACCGGCAAGTACGAAGGCCACTGGTCTCGCGGCACCTACCGCTGCATCTGCTGTGACGCCGAGCTGTTCTCATCGGACACCAAATTCGATGCGGGCTGCGGCTGGCCCAGCTTTTTCCAGGCGGCCAGCCCAGCGGCCATCGAAGAGCGGGTGGACACCAGCCACGGCATGCGCCGTGTGGAAACCGTGTGCGCCCAGTGCGGCGCCCACCTGGGCCATGTGTTCGAAGACGGCCCGGCCCCCACCGGCCTGCGCTACTGCATGAACTCCGCTTCGTTAGACTTCAAGCCTTCCTGACCCCCGCAGCCACCCCCTCGGGTGGGCCGGCGATCGAGCCCTTTCATGAAATTCATCCTCGACTTTTTCCCCATCCTGCTGTTTTTTGGGGCTTACAAGATGGCCGACATCTACACCGCCACAGCGGTGCTGATGGGCGCCACCGTGCTGCAAACCGCCATCATTTACAAGATGGAAGGCAAGCTGCAGACCCTGCACAAAATCACCCTGCTGCTGGTGCTGGGCTTTGGCGCCCTGACCCTGGGCCTGCACGATGAACGTTTCATCAAATGGAAGCCGACCCTGCTCTACGCCGGTCTGGCCATCACCTTGGCCGTGGCGCACTGGCTGATGAAGAAAAACTTCCTGCACATGCTGCTGGGCACGCAATTGCAGCTGCCGGCCGAGGTCTGGCACCGGCTGAACCTGTCGTGGGTGCTGTACTGCGTCTTCATGGCCACCATCAACGCCTATGTGGCGCATTTCTTCAGCACCGAAGCCTGGGTCAACTTCAAACTCTGGGGCTATGTCTTCCCCCTGGTGTTCATCCTGGGACAGGGCGTGTACATCTCGCGCTACTTGCCCAAAGACGAAGGGGAGTCGAAATGAGCGCCACCGCCCTGCCCTTGAGTGAACAAATCCATGCCCGCCTGACGCAGCGCCTGGCACCCACCACCTTGCGGGTGATCGACGAAAGTGCCCAACACGCCGGCCATGTCGGCGCCAACGACAGTGGCCAAGGCACGCACATGCGGGTGTGCATTGCCTCACCTTTGTTCGAGGGCATCAGCCGCGTTCAGCGGCACCGTCTTGTGTATGATGCGCTGCAAGATTTCATCGACCAGGGCTTGCATGCCCTGGCCATTGAACTGGTCTGACACGGGCCGTCACCTTGGGGTGGCAGCCCCTTTTTTTGAACCCCCTGATTCACTTGTGAACGATTGTCCTTGAGGAAAAAACGATGAAAAAGCAAATGCTCAGCGCCGCCCTGGTGGCCTTGCTGGCCGCCCCAGCCCTGGCCCAGAACCTGGCCGTGGTGAACGGCAAACCTGTGCCCTCCTCCCGGGTGAAAGCCCTGCAGCAGCAAGTGGAAGCGTCTGGTCGCCCTGTCACACCCGAGTTGATGGCCCAGATCAAGGAAGAGCTGATCGCCCGCGAGATTTTCATGCAGGAAGCCAGAAAGCGCGGCCTGGATGCCAGCGAGGATTACAAGATCCAGCTGGAATTGGCCCGTCAGACGATTTTGATCCGCCAGCTGTTTGCCGATTTCCAGAAGAAAAATCCAGTGACCGATGCCGAGATCAAGGCCGAGTACGACAAGTTTGTGGCGGCCAATTCGGGCAAGGAATACCGCGCGCGCCACATCCTGGTCGAGAAAGAAGACGAAGCCAAGGCTTTGATTGCCGAGATCAAGAAGGGCGCCAAGTTTGAAGACTTGGCCAAGAAAGTTTCCAAAGATCCAGGCTCCGGCGCCAATGGGGGTGATCTGGACTGGGCCGCCGAGGGCAGCTATGTGGCCGAATTTTCGAATGCCATGGTCAAACTCGCCAAAGGCCAGATGACCGATGTGCCGGTCAAGAGCCAGTTTGGCTTCCACATCATCCGTGTCGACGACGTGCGCGAGGCCGAGTTGCCCAAATTGAACGACGTCAAACCCCAAATTGCCCAACAATTGCAGCAGCAAAAGCTGAGCAACTTCCAGGAAGGCCTGCGCAGCAAAGCCAAGATCCAGTGATCGGGTCTTTGCGCCCCTGCAAAACGCGACTTCGGTCGCGTTTTTTGTTTTGGCGTCTTGTGGGACGTGCGCACTGGGGCTGCGGGCGCTGGCCGGGGCTCAGAGGCGCTTGGCTTGGCCACATCGCCCCATCCAGCGCCCGCAGCCCCGGTGCTGGTGGTCTGCCCGTGTGGCCAACGCCACAAGCTGGGATAATCCCCGCCCATGCAGCCCCACCACCTCGAACTCTTGGCCCCGGCCCGCAACCTGGAGATCGGCATCGAAGCCATCCAGCATGGCGCCGATGCGGTCTACATCGGCGGCCCCTCGTTTGGCGCGCGGTCCACGGCCGACAACTCGGTGCAAGACATCGCCAAACTGGTGCAACACGCCCACCGCTTTCACAGCCGGATCTTTGTCACCCTCAACACCATCTTGCGCGACGACGAGCTCGAAGGCGCCCGCCAACTGGCCTGGCAGCTCTATGACGCGGGCGTGGATGCGCTGATCATCCAGGACATGGGCCTGCTGGAGATCGACATGCCGCCGATCCAGCTGCACGCCAGCACCCAGACCGACATCCGCACCCCCGAGAAGGCGAAGTTCTTGCAGGACGCTGGGCTGTCCCAGATCGTGCTGGCGCGCGAGTTGACCCTGCCTCAAATCAGTGCCATTCGCGATGTGATCGATACCGAGCGCACCGTGATCGAATTTTTCGTGCATGGCGCGCTGTGCGTGGCCTACAGCGGCCAATGCTTCATCAGCCACGCCCACACCGGCCGCAGCGCCAACCGGGGCGACTGCTCGCAGGCCTGCCGGCTGCCCTACGAGGTCAAGGACGCGCAGGGGCGCATCGTGGCGCACGACAAACATGTGCTGAGCATGAAGGACAACAACCAGAGCGAGAACCTGCGCGCCCTGGTCGACGCCGGCATCCGCAGCTTCAAGATCGAAGGCCGCTACAAGGACATGGCCTATGTGAAAAACATCACGGCCCATTACCGCAAGCTGTTTGACGAAGTCCTGAACGAGCGGCCCGAGCTGGCGGCGGCATCGCATGGCCGCTGCACCTTCAGCTTTCAGCCCGACCCCAACCAGAACTTCAACCGCGAGTTCACTGACTACTTTGTGCAAGGCCGCAAAGAAGACATCGGCGCTTTCGACACGCCCAAAAACCCGGGTCAAGCCATGGGCTGGGTCAGCAAGGTGACGGCCGAGCACATCGAGATCACCACCGACGACCCCACCGCCACGCTGCACAACGGGGACGGGCTGTGCTACTACAACCTGCAAAAAGAGCTGGTGGGACTGCAGATCAACCGCGCCGAAAAGCAAAAAGCCCAGGGCGTCTGGCGGCTCTTTCCGAAAGACCCGATGGAGAGTTTCAAGGACCTGCGCCCAGGCGTGCAGGTCAACCGCAACCGCGACATGAGCTGGGTACGCACGCTGGATAAAAAATCGGCCGAGCGACGCATCGGTGTTTGGATGCAGTTGGCGGAAACCAGCAACGGTCTGCAACTGACCCTGACCGACGAGGCGGGCCACACTGGTACGGCGCATCTGGCCATCTCCTGGCAAGCGCCCAAGGACCCCGAGCAGGCGCAGGATAAACTCAAAACCGCATTGGGCAAGCTGGGCGACACCGTGTTGTCGCCCCTGGATGTGCAAGTGACCTTGTCACGCGCCTGGTTTGTGCCACCGTCTCAGTTCAATCTCCTTCGACGCGACGCCGTGCAGGCCCTCGAAGCCGCCCGCGCAGCGGGCCTGCATCGCCTCCCGAGAGCCGTACCGGTGTCGCCGCCCGTGGCTTATCCTGAGGACACGCTGACCTATTTGGCCAATGTGTTCAACCAAAAAGCGCGTCACTTTTATGCCAAACACGGCGTCAAGGTCATCGACGCGGCCTACGAAGCGCAAGAAGAATTGGGCGAAGTCAGCCTGATGATCACCAAGCACTGCGTCCGCTTCAGCCTGAGCCTGTGCCCCAAGCAGGCCAAGGGCGTGACCGGCGTGCAGGGCACGGTCAAGGCC
>JAIXXW010000348.1 GCA_027490555.1 Comamonadaceae bacterium
GGCTCGGCCTTGGTGCGCAGCATGCCCAGATCGGTGCCGCAATGGGGCTCGGTCAGGCACATGGTGCCGGTCCATTCACCGCTGGTCAGCTTGGGCAGATACAGGGCTTTTTGCTCGGGGGTGCCGTGCGCGTGCAGGCATTCATAGGCGCCGTGGCTCAGGCCGGGGTACATGGTCCAGGCCTGGTTGGACGAGTTGAGCATTTCGTAAAAACACTGGTTGACCACAAAGGGCAAGCCCTGGCCACCGAATTCGGGGTCGCAGCTGAGCGCTGGCCAGCCACCGGCCACGTACTGCGCATAGGCCGCCTTGAAACCATCGGGGGCCTTGACCTCGTGGGTGTCGCGGTGGAGTGTGCAGCCCTGGGTGTCGCCCGAGATGTTGATCGGGAAAATCACCTCGGCGGCGAATTTGCCGCCTTCTTCGAGCACCGCGTTGATGGTCTCGACATCGGTGTCGGCGTGCCGGGGCAAGGCTTGGAGTTCGGTGCTGACCTGGAGCAGCTCGTGCAGCACAAACTGCATGTCGCGAAGCGGTGGGTTGTAAACGGGCATGGGGGACTCCTTGGTGATCGGTGTGCGGGCAGATGGGAAAAATCAGTCGTTGGCAGGCTTGCGGCGGGTCTTGGGAACGGCCACCAATTTGGCCGCGGGCTGACTGCGGCCTGCCGAGGCCGTGGGGGGCGTGGCCGGGGCGCCATAGCGCGCCAGAATCTGCTGGAAACCCTGGCGCGCCCGCTCCGAGGCGCTGGGGTTGCGCAAAAAGCGGGCTTCGTAGTGCAGCGCCAGGATCAGGCCGTGGATCTCGAAAGCCATCTGGTGGGGATCGGCGTCGGGGCTGAGCTGGCCCTGGGCCTGCGCCAGCTCGACCGCACGGCGCAAGGCGGTTTGCCAGGTGGCCACCGAGGACGCCAGGGCATCGCGCACCGGGCCGCTGCGGTCATCGAACTCGACCGCACCGCTGATGTAGATGCAGCCCGAGTCGATTTCGGCCGAGGTCTGCACCATCCAGTTGTCGAACAAGGCCTGCAGGCGGGGCAGGCCTCGGCTTTTTTGCATGGCCGCGTAAAAGACGCTGGATTCGAAGCGGTCGTGGTACTCGCGGATGACGGAGATCTGCAGCTCCTCGCGCGAGCCAAAGTGTGCGAACACGCCGGACTTGCTCATGCCGGTGACTTCGGCCACAGCACCGATGGACAGGCCTTCCAGGCCGATTTGCGAGGCCAGGCCCAGGGCGGCGTCGATGATCGCGGCCTTGGTCTGCTGGCCCTTGATGAGCACGCGCCGGCCCGGCTCTGGCAGGGGCAGGCTTTCGACGTTGGAAGGTGGTGGACGGTCGGTCATGGTCGGCAAAAAAGAACGATCGTTCTATTCTGCACCAAAACCGCCCCGCAAATCAAACAGCCCGGCAGACCGAGGGTAAATCGGGATCTGCCGGGGGGCTGCGCGGCCCTCAGGCCTTGAAGGCCACGACTTTCTGGGTTTGTTCGCCCAGGCCTTCGATGCCCAGGTGCATCACGTCGCCGCGCTTGAGGTACACCGGTGCAGGCTTGCCATCTTTCTTGACACCCATGCCCACGCCAGGCGGGGTGCCAGTGGTGATGATGTCGCCGGGCTCCAGAGTCATGAACTGGCTGACATAGCTGACCAGCTTGGCCACGCCAAAAATCATGGTCTTGGTGTTGCCGGTCTGGTAGCGCACGCCGTTCACATCGAGCCACATGCTCAGGGCTTGGGGGTTGGGCACTTCGTCGCGGGTGACCAGCCAGGGGCCCACCGGGCCAAAAGTGTCGCAGCCCTTGCCCTTGTCCCAGGTGGCGCCGCGCTCGAGCTGGTACTCGCGCTCGCTCACATCGTTGACAACGCAGTAACCGGCCACATGGTTGAGGGCGTCTTTTTGCGACACATAGCGCGCGCGGGTGCCGATCACCACCCCCAGCTCGACCTCCCAGTCGGATTTTTTCGAGCCCTTGGGCAGCATGACGTCGTCGTTGGCACCCTGGATGCACGAGATGGCCTTGGTGAACACGATGGGTTCGGCCGGAATGGGCATGTTCGATTCGGCCGCGTGGTCGGCATAGTTCAGGCCGATGGCGATGAATTTGCTGGTGTACGAGATGGGTGTGCCAAAACGCTTTTTGCCGCGCACCAGGGGCAACTTGTCGGTCTTGACCATGGCCAGCTTGGCCAAGGCCTTGTCGTTGAGCAGGTCGGGCGTGATGTCCTTGACCACCGCGCTCAGGTCGCGCAGGCGGCCATGCGCGTCGATCAGACCTGGTTTTTCCTTGCCGGGTTGGCCATAGCGTACGAGTTTCATAAATCCTCTTGGTGTGAAAAAAATCAATAAGTTGATCGGCCACCGGACAGGTCAAAGACAGCGCCGGTGGAAAAGGAACACTCTTCGGTCGACAGCCAGGTCACCATGGCGGCGACTTCCTCGGGCTCGCCAAAGCGGGCCATCGGGATCTTGGACAGCATGAACTGGATGTGCTCGGGCGTCATTTGATCAAAAATCGCCGTCTTCACAGCCGCCGGGGTGACACAGTTGACGCGCACCCCGGTGTCGGCCAGCTCCTTGCCCAGCGATTTGGTCAGCCCAATCACCGCCGCCTTGCTCGCGCTGTAGGCGCTGGCATTGGGGTTGCCGTCCTTGCCCGCTACCGAGGCGATGTTGACGATGCGGCCATAGTTGCGCGCCTTCATGTGGGCACTGAGCTCGCGGCAGCAATGGAACAGGCCATGCACGTTCACATCGAACACCTGTTTCCAGGCATCCACCGGGTAGTCCCACACCTTGGTGTTGGGCCCGGTGATGCCCGCACTGTTGACCAGCACATCGAC
>JAIXXW010000027.1 GCA_027490555.1 Comamonadaceae bacterium
ACATGGCTGAAACCGTCGCGCACCACCACCGCCGTCTGCGGCACGGTGAGGGCCTGGTTTTGCCCAAGACGGATGTCCCCCTGGGCGTACATGCCGGCACGGGCGCTGCCGGTTTGCGCTGGCAAATCCACATACACCAAGGCGTTTCGGCTTTGCGCATCGAGTGCGGGCGCGACCATGCGCACCTTGCCCTGCAAGACCTGGCCACTGGCGGCCTGGACCTGCACGGGTGCGCCCACCTGGATGCGCGCGATCTCGGCGGCCATGACTTCGGCCCGCCACTCCAGGCGGCCCTGACGGATCAAACGCAACAGCTCTGTGCCGGCGCCCACCACACTGCCCACGGTGGCCTGGCGCGCCGAAATCACGCCCGCATCGGGCGCACGCACCAGGGTTTGCGACAGGCGCACGTTTTGCAGCTGCACCAGGGCGCGGGCCGATTGCACCCGGGCCAGGGCAGACGCCTCGGCGGCCAGGGCCTGGCTCAGTTGCGCGTTGCTGAAAAAGCCTTGCTGCTGCAGGCTGCGGGCACGCTCGGCCTGGGCCTGGGCCTCCTGGGCAAGGGCAGCGGCTTCGGCCACCGCCGCCTCGGCCTGCGCCAGCTCGGCACGCAGGGCATCGTCTTGCAACACCACCAGGACATCGCCGCGCTGCACCCGGTCGCCCACATTCACCCGGACTTCCTTGATTTTCAGGCCGTTGGCCTCGGCCCCGACGATGGCCTCCTGCCAGGCCGCCAAACTGCCGTTGGCACGCACCGTTTGGGGCAGGCTGCTGGTTTGGGGCGTCACCACCGTCACCGTGAGTGCGGGTTTGGCGGCGCCAGGGGCTTGACCGTCTTGGGCCGCCACGGCCGTCATGGCCGCACCCGCCCAGATGCACAGCACTGCCCACAAGCCCATCGTATTTTTATTCATGACATCTCCCATTCCTGCACGCGCCCCATGGCGCTCATCGAGTTTAGCGGCTGGCCCTGCACGGCTCGGTGCTGTGCCCAGGCCATGCCCACATCCGCCCCAGATCCGTGTCGCCTGCGCGCCCGGCCGCTCAGTGCATCACCCGCCGCCACAGGGCCAGCACGGCCTCGCGTTCGGTCGCCAGGCTTTCGGGGGGCACATCGGTGGGCTCTTCGTTCAGGCGGGCACGGTGTTGCACCCGGCGCAGTTCGCGGTAAGCGTTGGCGGCGGCCTGTCCCACCCCGGCCGGCAGCAGGCCCACCGTTTCGGCGCGTTGCAACAAAGCGATGTTGCCCACGTTATCGGCCAGTTCCGGGTGGGCGGCGGTGTGGAGCAGCACCAGGTACTGGACCACAAACTCGGCATCGACCATGCCGCCAGGGCTGTGCTTGACATCAAAACGGTCGGGCTTGACAGGGTGCGCCTGGCGCACGCGCTCGCGCATGGCCACGATCTCGGCCTTCAGGCTGGCCGCATCCCGGCCTGAGCCAATCACCGCATGGCGCACGGCGTCAAAGCGCGGGGCCAGGCTGGGCAAGCCCATGACAAAGCGGGCGCGGGTCATGGCCTGGTGCTCCCAGGTCCAGGCGGTGTTGCTGCCGCGCTGCTGCTGGTAATCGGCATAGGCCTCAAAGCGCGTGACCAGCAGGCCGGAATTGCCATTGGGGCGCAAGGCGGTGTCGATTTCGTACAGGTCGCCCTCTGCGGTCTTGACGGTCATCCAGTTGATCAGTTTGCGCACATAAGCGGCATACACTTCCTGCGCGCGTTCGTCGTCGTCGTCGTACACGAAGACGATGTCCAGATCGCTGCCATAGCCGAGCTCCTTGCCGCCCAGCTTGCCGTAACCGATGATGGCGATGCAGGGCTCATCGCGGTGGCGGCTTTTGAGCCGGTCCCAGCACCAGCGGGCCGTCACCCGCAGCACCGCGTCGGCCAGGGCGCTCAGGTCGTCGGCCACCTGCTCGACCGTCAGCACGCCCTCCACATCCCGCGCCAGGGTGCGGAACTGTTCGGCATGGTGGGCCCGGCGCAGCAAATTGAGCAGGCTTTCCTCGTCGTCCTCGCCGGTGCGCTGCAAGGCCGTCAAACGCGCCTGCAGCTCACCTTCGAACTCCACCGCATCAAAACGCGTGCCAAACAGGTTGCCACCGGCGAGCTCGTCGATCACGCCGGGGTGCTGGAGCAAATAACGTGCTGGCCACTTGGCCGAACCCAACAGGCGCAGCAAGCGTTCGTGCACCGAGGGGCGCTCGAGCATCAGCGCCAGGTAGCTTTCCCGGCGCAGCAAAGGCTCGATCCATCCGACCATGCGCAGGACCGCCTCTTCGGTGACTCGCCCGGCGTCGAGCCATTGTGCGGTGCGCTGCAGCAGGCGCATCAGCCGGCCCCGGGCATCGTCACGCAAGGCCTGCACCCGGCCGTTGTCGATCCACAAGGCCAGGCGCTCGCGGACCGGCCCCTTGAAATCGGTCAGGACGCCATCCAGGTCGGTGTGCTCACGGCCGTTCTTGCCGTTTTTGCCATTGCACCCCTTGCAGTCGCGGTCACCGCCGAGCAAGGTGTCAAACTCCTGCGCCACCACTTCCCGGTGCGCGTCGAGCTCGGACAAAAAGGCACACACGCCCGCATGGCCCATGGTCTGGGCCATCCAGGCCAGGTCGTCGTCGCGGGTGGGCAGCACATGGGTTTGCTGATCGTCCAGGTACTGGATGCGGTGCTCGACCTGGCGCAAAAACACATAGGCCGCGCCCAGGGCCTCGGCCGTGGCTGGGGGCATCAGCCCGGCCTTGGCCACCCGCTGCAGGGCGTCCAGCGTGGGGCGGGTGCGCAATTCGGGAAACTGCCCCCCGCGCACCACCTGCAACAGCTGCACGGTGAATTCGATCTCGCGGATGCCGCCGCGCGACAGCTTCACATCGTTGGCGCGCTCCGGGTGTCCGGCGCTGCGCTTGGCGGCGTGGTCACGGATCTGCTGGTGCAGCGTGCGCAGCGACTCGAACACGTTGTAGTCGAGGTAGCGGCGGAACACAAAGGGCAAGACCACCGACCGCAAGGCCTGGGCCGAGCCATTGAGCACCGCGCTGCGGGGCGCGACCACGCGGCTTTTCATCCAGGCAAAGCGCTCCCATTCGCGGCCTTGCACCAGCAAATACTCTTCCAGCGCATCCAGCGAGACCACGCTGGGGCCGGAGTTGCCGTTCGGGCGCAAGGCCAGATCGACCCGGAACACAAACCCGTGCTCGGTGGTGTCGCCGATCAGGGCATACATGCGTTTGACCGCGCGGCTGAAGTACTCTTGGCACGAGACCTTGTTGCGGCCCTCGCTGTTGCCCAGGGTTTCGCCGTCCTCGTCGTAGACATAAATCAGATCGATGTCGCTGGACACGTTCAACTCGCGGGCCCCGAGCTTGCCCATGCCGATGATCCACATCTCGGCGCGCCGGCCATCGGCCTTGGTGGGTGGACCGTGCAAAGCGTCCAGATCGTCCATGACTTGGCGCCAGGCGATGTCCAGCGTGACCTCGGCCAGCCACGTCATGCTGCGGGTCACGCTGTCCAGGGATGTCTGTCGGTTGCAATCGAGTTGGGCCAGCCGCTCCAGGGTGATTTGGCGCAAGACCCGCAGCGCCCCACTGGTGTCCAAGCCGGTGGACACCAGGGTCGCATAAGCCGTCATCAGGCTTTGCCGGTTCGGCATGCCCGGCGCCAAAAGGGGCAACAGGTCGCCATAACGGCGCTGCAGGCGCTGAACAAAACGGGAATACAGGTGCGCACCGGACAAGGCGCCCGCAGGGTCATCCAGGCCCGTTTTGTCCACCACGGGGGCACTCACATCCATCGATGGGCTGCGGGTCATAATTCCTGCTGACTTTCAAATTCGTACGTTTGTGTCACGTCCACCCCATTTGCCCATCTCCGGAACCCGCCTGCAGCGCTGGCTGGCTGGGTTGGTTCGGCTTGTGCTGTGGGGTTTGCTGGTCATCGGTCTGGTGCTGGCGCTGGCCTGGGCCAGCTTGCATTTTTGGATTGTGCCGCGAATCGACGAATTTCGTCCTGCGCTGGAGCGACTTGCCCGGCAATCTCTGGGTGTACCGGTGCGCATCGGCGCCTTGTCTGCGCAAAGCAGCGGCTGGGTGCCTTCGTTTGAGCTGCGCGACATCGCCTTGCTGGATGCACAGGCGCGGCCAGCCCTGGTGTTGCCCAAGGTGGTGGTGGCACTGAGCCTGCGCTCGGCCCTGCTGTTGAAGCTGGACCAACTGGTGCTGGACCGGCCTGAACTGGACGTGCTGCAAACGGCCGATGGGCATGTGCAGGTGGCGGGCCTGAACTGGGGCATGCCCGAAGGCGACTCGGTGGTGGCCGATTGGCTGTTCTCGCAGCGCGAGCTCATCGTCCGGGGGGGCGTGCTGCGCTGGCACACCGCGCCTTTTGACCCGTCCAACGCCGACACGGCGACACCGTTGCGCCTGCAGGACGTGGACCTGGTGGTGCGCAACTCCTCGCGCAAGCACCTGTTGCGCCTGGACGCCACGCCACCGTCCGCCTGGGGCGAGCGCTTTGTGGTGCAAGGCCAATTCCGGCGCAAACTTTTGTCGGTCCATGCCGGCCGCCTGGCGGACTGGACAGGGCAGGCCTATGCCTTTTTCCCCCAGGCCGATCTTGGCGAACTGCGCTCGGCCATCCCGCCCCGCTGGGCCAGCGACCTGGGCCCGGTCCGGGGCCAGGGCGTGCTGCGGCTGTGGGCCGATCTGGACAACGGCCAGTGGCGCGGGGCTTTGGCCGATGTGAGCCTGGTGGGGGTACAGGCGCGATTGAACACCCAGGGTTTGCCACTGGGGTTTGCACGTTTGTCCGGGCGGGTGGGCGTGCAGGTGCATGAGGAGGGTTTTCGGGCCAGCACGCAGGGCCTGTCCTTTGTCAACGATGAAGGGCTGCGCTGGCCAGGGGGCAATGTGCTCCTGGACTACACCAGGGCGTCGGGCGGCCGGGCGGCGCAAGGCGTGTTGCAGGCCGACCAACTCGACCTGCACGCGCTGCGCGAGATGGCGCTGCGGCTGCCGCAGGCCTCGGCGGTTCACCCGGCCCTGCAGGCGCGGGACATCTCGGGTCTGGTCAGCCACCTGCACCTGCGCTGGCAAGGCGAATGGCCGCAACCCGAGCGCTACGACGCCAAACTCAGCATCCAGGGCCTGCGCTGGCAGCCCGACGCGGCGGGCACGGCCACGCCCCCCACCGGGATCTGGGCCCGTTTGCCGGGCCTGCGCGGCGCAGATGTGAACCTGGAGGTGCGCGACGATGGCGGCCTGCTGGCGCTGCGCATGGGCGACAACAGCGCGCTTTGGCTGCCCGGCGTGCTGTCGCCGGCCGAAGTGCCGCTGCAGCAGCTGCAGGCCAATGCCCGCTGGGAACGCCACAAAGGGGGCGGCAGCGACAGCTGGCGCGTGCCGCAATGGAGTCTGAAAATGGCCAACGCCGACTTGAAGGGGGAGTGGCGTGGTCAGTGGCAGTCCTTGCCCGAAGGGCCCGGGCAACTCACACTGGACGGGAGCATCGACAAAGCCAATGCCACAGCCGTGTACCGCTACCTGCCCCTGGGCCTGGGAGGCGCCGTGCGGGATTACCTGCGCGAGGCCCTGGTCCAGGGCACCTATTCGGGTGTGAACGTCAAAGTCAGAGGTGATTTGGCCAAACTGCCTTTTGCCAACCCCAAGGACGGTGAGTTCCGCTTTGCCGGTCGCGTCAAAGACGTGGTGTTCGACATGGTGCCCGCGTCCATGCTGCCCTCGGGCGGCGCCGCCTGGCCGCGCTTGTTCGGGCTGCAGGGTCAGCTCGTCTTTGACCGCATCGGCATGCGCCTGAGCGAGGCCACGGCCCGTGCGGGCGAAGGCGCGCATGCGGTGCAGCTGAGCGCGCCCGTGGTGAGCATCGCCGACATGACCCAACAGCCCCTGTTGCAGGTGCAGGCCGAAAGCCCCAGCCAAGCACCCCAGGTGCTGGGCCTGGTTCAGCAGACGGCCCTGGGCCCGCTGTTGTCGGGTGCACTCGGCGAGGCCCAGGTGCGCGGCGACCTGCACACCCGTTTTGAGCTGCGGCTGCCTTTGCTGGACTTGAAGCAATCCAAGGTGCAGGGCACCGTGACCTTCAACCAAACCGATGTGCGCATGCAAGAAGGCACGCCCTGGCTGGAAAAGCTCCAGGGTCAGTTGCAGTTCCACGAAGCCGGCTTTGCGCTGCGCCAGGTGCAAGCCCAGATGTGGGGCAGCCCCTTGACTCTGGACGGCGGCATGCGACCCAGCGGACCAGGTGCGGCCAGCAAGATCGAGATCGAGGCGCGGGGCCGCATGGCGGCCGAGGGCCTGCGATCCGCCAAGGAGTTGGAGCCGCTGGACGATTGGGCCCGGTACGCGCAAGGGGCTGCGCCCTACAGCGCACGCTGGACCTGGCAGGACAGGCAAACGGAGCTGTCCATCCAGAGCAGCCTGGAGGGCATGGCCGTGAACCTGCCTGCGCCGGTGGGCAAGGCGGCGGCGGGCGCGCGGCCATTGGGCATCCAGATACGCTCGCGGTCTGACAAAACCGGACCGCAAGACCATATCCAGGTCAGGCTGGCCGAGAACATGCGCGTGGAATATGTGCGCAATCTGTCCGGCAAAGTGCCCGAGGTGGTGCGCGGGGTGTGGGGCATCGGCATCCCTGCGGCGCAAATGCCGGCCTTGCCCGAATCGGGCGTGAGCGCGCAGGTGGTGGTGGACCGGCTCGATGTGGACGAGTGGCGGGGGCTGTTGGCGGACCTCGCACCCGACGCACCGGCCAGCGGCCAAGCCCAGACGGCACCCGCCTGGCAAAGCTACCTGCCCACCCGCATGGGCCTGAAAACCCAGCAGCTGACGTTCAACGACCGCAGCCTGAACGCGGTCACGGCCGGGGGCACCCGCGAGGGCGGGCAGTGGCGTGTGAACCTGGACGCCAAGGAAACGGCGGGTTACCTGGCCTTCCAGCAGTCCTTCACCGGCCAGGCGGGCCAGCTGTATGCGCGCTTGAGCCGCTTGAACCTGCCGCCGGCGGAACAGGCCCAGGTCGAAGCCCTGCTGGAAGCCCCGCCCACCCAGCTGCCTGCGCTGGACATCGTGGTCGACGCCTTGGAATTGCGGGGCATCGCGCTGGGCCGTGTGGAGGTCGAAGCCGTCAACCTCGAGTCGTCCAGGACGCGCCGCGTGGCCGCGCCCGAATGGCAGCTGCGGAAATTCAATATCCAGCTGCCCGAAGCACAACTCAAAGGCAGCGGTCGCTGGTTGGCTGCCCGAGAGGGCAGCAGCGTGAAAAAGACCGAAATGAACTTTGTGCTGGAGGTCCAGGATGCCGGGGCCTTGCTCGGCCGCCTGGGCACGCCGAACGCCTTGCGCGGCGGTGTGGGTCAGTTGTCGGGGACGGTGAATTGGCAGGGCTCGCCCTTGGCCCTGGATTACCCCTCCATGAACGGCCAGTTTGAAATCCAGATGGGGCGCGGTCAATTTCTCAAAGCCGACGCGGGTGCGGCCAAATTGCTGGGGGTGTTGAGTCTGCAAGCCCTGCCACGGCGTTTGCTTTTGGACTTCCGGGATGTGTTTGCCGAGGGCTTTGCCTTTGACACGGTGCGTGGCGATGTCGGCATCACCCAAGGCACTGCCCACACACGCAACATGCAAATCAAGGGGGTCAATGCGCTGGTCTTGCTCGACGGCGAGGCCAGCCTGGCCCAAGAGACCCAAAAGCTGCGGGTGCAGATCTTGCCCCTGGTGGACACCGGGACCACGTCCTTGTTGGCCGGACTGGCCTTGAACCCTGCCGCAGGCCTGACCGCGCTTGTCGCCCAATGGCTTTTGAAAAACCCCTTGTCGCGCGCCACAAGCCAGGAATTCCTGATCGACGGCAGCTGGGCCAACCCCCGCGTGACACGCATGGACGCCCGCCCATGACGACCGACACCGCACAGCACTGGGCGCGCAGGTTTGAACGGCGTACAGCTGCCTGGTGGCAGTCTTTCGAAGAGATCCTGCCCGGCGGGCGCAGGCGGGGTTACCTGTGGGTGGCCCTGGTCAGCCTGGTGATCGCGGTGTTGGTGACCCTGGTCTGGTTGGCCGGGCGGTACGAGACCAGCCAGTTGCAGACCGAGCTGGACCGCGACACCACCGATGCGGTCAATGAAATACGCCGTCAACTGGCACGCCAGACACAAACCCTGCTGGGTTTGTCCTCCCACTCGCCCACCGACCCGGCCTGGTTGCGCGAAGCGCAGCTGGGGCTGCGCGAACACCGCGAATGGCTGCGCATCGAGGTGCGGGATTTGGCGCTGAACCTGATCAGCCAGGCCGACTCGCCTTTGCACCCGCCGGTTTTTCAACGCATCCCCCGCAGCGAGGCGCTGCACGAAACCGTGCAGTCTTGCCTGCGCGCCCGGCGCCTGAACGGCCCGAGCTATTCCAGCTCTTTCTTTGTGCCGCAACACAATGGGCTGGGCTTCGAAATCATGGAGCTGTGCTTGCCCGAAAACGAAGGCGGCGTGCTGGTGGGCTTCACCGTGGTGACCTACAGCTTGCAAGAGCTGCTCAACGAAAGGCTGGGCGGCACCTTTGGCCGGCGCAGCGAACTCGCCTTCACCGAACCCGACGGCACCCGCCTGGCGATTGCCGGCAGCCAGACCCGGGGCTTGCGCCTGTTCACCTCTCGGCAATTGGTCAACCTGCCTGGCAATGCCCTGGTGCTGCGCATGGACGGTCGGCGCGGTGAACAAAACCTGTTCCCGAACGTCCTGACCGCTTTGGTGACCACCATGTCCATCGCCTTGTTCACGGTGATGATTTTGTTGGCCAAGGATTCGCGCCGCCGCATGAAGGCCGAGCGCGATCTGGCGGAAGCCCTGGCCTTTCGCAAGGCGATGGAAGACTCCCTGGTCACCGGCCTGCGCGCACGAGACCTCGAAGGGCGCATCACCTATGTGAACCCGGCCTTTTGCCAAATGGTGGGCTTTGAAGCCAACGAGATCATCGGACGCAACGCCCCGATGCCCTATTGGCCGCCGGAGATGGTGGACGAATACAAACAGCGCCAGGCCATCCGCCTGGCCGGCAACTTGCCGCCGCGCGAAGGCTACGAGTCGGTTTTCATGCGCCAGGACGGGACACG
>JAIXXW010000343.1 GCA_027490555.1 Comamonadaceae bacterium
CACAAACCGCAGGATGAAAAACGCTCGGTGGTGATCCTGCCGCCCGAGCGTTACGACGACTGGCTGCAGGCGCGTGCGGGGGAGAGTGCGGAATTTTTGCGGCTGTGGCCCGCTGAGCAGTTGGCGGGCGAGGTGCCACAAAGCGCCTGGATCTGAAAAAAAGAGCCCCTCCACCATCCGGCAGAGGGGCGGCATCGAAGCCAAAATCAGGGCAACTGCAAAGCACTGATGTTGTCAGTATACTGTTGATTTATACAGTATTGTCAATGTCATGCTCCCACTCTCCAGCCCCCAGCCCTTGCCCCCCGGCCCGCTGCTGGTCAGGTCGTTCCTGAGCAGCGTGCAGGCTGGCTTCCCCTCTCCGGCCGACGACCACCACATCGAGCGCATCGACCTGATGAGCCAGCTCATCAAGCACCCGCAAGCCACCTTCATGCTGCGCGTGAGCGGCGAATCCATGCGCGACGCGGGCATCCTGGACGGCTCGGTCGTGCTGGTGGACAAAGCCATCCAGCCCGAAAGCGGACACACCGTGATCGCCGTGGTCGATGGCGAATTCACCTGCAAGACCCTGCACATCCTGCCCGGTGGCATGCGCCTGAAGGCCGCCAACCCCGACTACCCCGACATCGTGCCCAAGGACGGCCAGACCGTGGAAATCTGGGGCGTGGTCGTGGCCAGCATCGTGCAACACACGGCCTGACATGCTCGCCCTGATCGACGGCAACAACTTCTACGTCTCGTGCGAGCGGGTCTTCCAGCCCTGGCTCAAAGGCCGCCCGGTGGTGGTGCTGTCCAACAACGACGGCTGCGCCATCGCCCGCAGCGACGAGGCCAAAGCGCTGGGCATCAAGATGGGGGCGCCCTACTTCCAATTGCGCGGGCTCGAGCGCGAGGCCGGCCTGATCGCCCTGTCGGCCAACTTTGCCCTCTATGGCGACATGAGCGAGCGCATGATGAGCCTGGCCGCCGGCCTGGGCCACACCCAGGAGATCTACTCCATCGACGAAAGCTTTGTAGACCTGAGCGGCATCCCCGGCGACCTGGTGCGCCGCGCCCGCACCCTGCGCCGGCGCATCCTGCAGTGGATCGGCATCCCGACTTGCATCGGCATCGGCCCCACCAAAACCCTGGCCAAACTGGCCAACGCGATTGCCAAGAGCGCCGACCGCAAACCCGGCAGCTACCCGGCGCAGCATGCGCACATCTGCCACCTGGGCGCCTGCACCCCCGAAGAACTCCGGGCCCTGCTGGCCGCCACCGAGGTGGGCGAGGTCTGGGGCGTGGGCCCCAGGATCGGCGCCCAGCTGCGCGCACAAGGCATCCACACCGCGCTCGATCTGCAAAGCATGAGCCCGGCCGCCGCCAAAGCTGGCTGGTCGGTGGTGCTGGAAAAAACCGTGCGCGAACTGAACGGCACGCCCTGCATCGCCTTTGAAGACGAGCCCCCGGCCAAACAACAAATCGCCTGCACCCGCTCTTTCGGCCAGCCGGTCACCGCGCTGACCGAGCTGCAAGAAGCCATCACCGAATTCGCCTGCCGGGCCGCCGAAAAACTGCGCCAGCAGCACAGCCACACGGGCCACATCATGGCCTTCATCCGCACCAGCCCCTTTCGCCAGCACGATGCGCAATACAGCCGCAGCGCCAGCATCCCCCTGCCCAGCCCGACCAGCGACAGCGCGCACATCACCCAAGCGGCCAACGCGATCTTGAAACGCATCTACCGCCCCGGCTACCGGTACGCCAAAGCCGGCGTGATGCTGATGGACCTGCAGCCCGCCAGCCGCGAACAAGGGACGCTGGACTTTGACGAGACCATGCCCGAAAACCGCGTGCGCCTGATGCACGCGATGGACCAACTGAACCAACGCTACGGACGCGGCACCCTGAAACTGGCCAGCGCAGGCGCACCCCGGGCGCGCAAGCTGTGGGCGATGAAACAAGAAAGGATGTCGACGGGGTACACCACGGACTGGCGGGGTTTGGTGGTGGTGGATCGGTGACCGATGCGGGGTGGGGACTTTTGAACACGCGCTCTGCTGGGGACACACAGCGGCGGGAGAACGCCACCGACCCAACCAGCAAACGCGGCGACGAAATCATCCGTCACGCCGCTTTAGGCATCGACATCCATCTCTTTGTGCGCGACACCAAGCTGGCTGTCGGCAAGGCCGCACCGTTCACGTACCACGGCCGGGTGCGCTACCAGTCGCACCAGGGCAGCAAGCCCATGAGCATCGTGTTTGGGCTGACCGCCTAATACGCTTGAAATTCGTTGCTGTCCCGGCTGATCAATTGCATCAGTTTGGGGTGGATGAAGAGCTTTTCTTTCCCATAGGTCATCTCGCGCAGCACGCCCAAGGCCACGAGCTCTTTCAAATACCGTGATGCAGCTTGCCTTTGGCCAATCTGCTTGTCCACGAGGTTGCCAATTCGGCAGTAGGGTTGTTCAAAGATCACATCCACCAGCTCGCGGCTGTAGATTTTGGGCAAGCTCAGCCGTACGTGTTCGGTGGTGTGTTCGGCCAATTGCCGGATGGCCGCGATCTTTCCGGTGGTCCATCGCGATGTTTCTTCCACCGCTTTGAGCATGAACAAGATCCAAGGCTCCCAAGCCTGGTCCCGTGTCACTTCCAGCAAAAGGCGGTAATAGTCGGCTTTGTTCGCGATGATGTACCGACTCAAGTAGAGGATAGGCAGGTTCAGCAGCTCTTGCTGGATCAGAAACAGGATGTTGATGACACGGCCTGTGCGTCCGTTGCCGTCCGTGAAGGGGTGAATGGCTTCAAATTGGTAATGCCCAACAGCCATGCGTATCAACGGGTCCAGTTCGGTTTCGTTGTGCAGAAACCGCTCCCAGTTGGCCAACAGGGTTCGCAACCGGTCTTCCCCTTCCGGCGGTGTGTAGATCACTTCTCCCGTCCGGTCGTTGGCCAGTTGGGTACCGGGTGTACGCCGGATATCCATGTCGGCGCCTTTGAGGGTGCGACACACTTCAACCGCAGTGGCCGTGCACAGTGGCCTGGATCGGAGTGACCGATAGCCATGGTTCAGTGCGGTTCGGTAACGCAATGCTTCTTTGGTGGCGTGATCCGCTTGCCCAGCACCATCCACGTGTTGGAACAACTGGTCGGTGGTGGTGACGATGTTCTCGATTTCCGAGCTGTCTTTGGCTTCCAACAGCGGAATCGTGTTGATGAGCATGGTCTGGTTGGGGATCAGCTCGGCGGCTTGTTTCAACTCTGCCAATGCAGCGCGGGCCGCAATGCAGGCACGCAGCACTGCTTTGCTTTCCAGGTCGTGCCCTGGAGGCAGTGTCGGTAACTGGTTGTGCGCCCGGTCTGGCTGCCAAACGGTTTCGATGTCGTACATGTACTTGAAATTAAATTATTGAAACATGTTCAGAGAATATGTTCTCAAGAGCGACACGTCAAGCAAACGTGTCGCAATAATTCAATTTTTCGAACATGAGAGCACCCTCATGTTCTTGGCGAGTACACGCAAGCTCTGTCATGTCGCCGCAACAGGGTTTCGACGACATGAGGGCTTTGATCGATCAAATATCAATATTCCCCGCCCGCAAGGCGTTGTTCTCAATGAAGTGGCGGCGTGGCTCGACTTCGTCACCCATGAGCATGGTGAAGACGCGGTCGGCTTCGATGGCGTCGTCGATCTGCACGCGCAGCAGGCGGCGCACGGTGGGGTCCATGGTGGTTTCCCACAGCTGGGCGGGGTTCATCTCGCCCAGGCCCTTGTAGCGCTGGCGGCTGGTGGTGCGTTCGGCTTCGCTGATGAGCCACTGCATGGCCTGGCGGAAGTCGCCCACTTTCTCTTCTTTCTGGCGCTCGCCTTCGCCCCGGCTGGCTTTGGCGCCTTCGCCGAGCAGGCCACGGAAGGTCTCTGCGGCTTCGGCCAGGGCGCCATAGTCGGCACCGTGCACAAAGTCTTGCGTGATGGTGCTGCTCTTGATGTTGCCGTGGTGGCGGCGGCTGATGCGCAGGATGGGCTTGTCGGTGCGCACGTCAAACTCGGCGCTCACTTCGGCGGGCACGCCGGTGGTGTTGAGTTCGCGCAGCTTGGCTTGCAGCGCAGGGGCGCAGGCAGCGGCTTGCTCCATGGTGTCCAGGTTCAAGGACACGCCGTCGGCGATGGACCTCAGGGCTTCGGCGTCCATGAAGTTGGACAGGCGAGCGATCACCTGTTCTGCCACCTGGTGCTTGCGGGCCAGGGCTTCAAGGGTGTCGCCGCTGAGCACCTGGGGCGCAGCGCCACCGGTGCTGATGCTGGCGTCCTTGAGCGCGATGCGCAGCAGGAAGCCGTCCAGCGCCGGGCCGTCTTTGAGGTACAGCTCTTCCTTGCCAGCCTTGACTTTGTAGAGCGGCGGCTGGGCGATGTAGATGTGGCCGCGCTCGACCAGTTCGGGCATCTGGCGGTAAAAGAAGGTGAGCAGCAAGGTGCGGATGTGGGCGCCGTCCACGTCGGCATCGGTCATGATGATGATGCGGTGGTAGCGCAGTTTGTCGACATTGAAGTCGTCGGAGCCGCTCTTGCCGGATTCGGCGCTGGCTTTGCCGATGCCGGTGCCCAGGGCCGTGATGAGCGTGACGATTTCGTTGCTGGTCAGCAATTTTTCGTAACGCGCTTTTTCGACGTTCAGGATCTTGCCGCGCAGGGGCAGGATGGCCTGGAATTTGCGGTCGCGGCCTTGCTTGGCAGAGCCGCCGGCGGAGTCGCCCTCGACGATGTAGATCTCGCACAGGGCCGGGTCTTTTTCCTGGCAGTCGGCGAGTTTGCCGGGCAGGCCCATGCCGTCGAGCACGCCTTTGCGGCGGGTCATTTCGCGGGCTTTGCGGGCCGCTTCACGGGCGCGGGCGGCTTCGACGATCTTGCCGCAGATGGTTTTGGCGTCGTTGGGGCGTTCTTCCAGAAACTCGGTCAGGGCCTTGGCCACGATGTCTTCGACCGGGGCGCGCACTTCGCTGGAGACCAGCTTGTCTTTGGTCTGGCTGCTGAATTTGGGCTCGGGCACTTTCACACTCAGCACGCAGCACAGGCCTTCGCGCATGTCGTCGCCGCTGACTTCGACCTTTTGCTTTTTGGCGATTTCGTTCGCCTCGATGTATTTGCTGATGACGCGGGTCATCGCCGCGCGCAGGCCAGTCAGGTGGGTGCCGCCGTCCCGCTGGGGGATGTTGTTGGTGAAGCACAGCACCGATTCGTTGTAGCCGTCGTTCCACTGCATGGCGACTTCGACGCCGATGCTGGTGCCGGGGATGCCGCCATAGCTGTCGGCCGGGCGCTCACCCAGGGCATGGAAGGCGTTGGGGTGCAGCACTTTTTTGTTGGCGTTGATGAAGTCGACAAAGCCTTTGACGCCGCCTGCGCCCGAAAAGTCGTCTTCCTTGCCGCTGCGCTCGTCTTTGAGGCGAATGCGCACGCCGTTGTTCAGGAAGGAGAGTTCGCGCAGCCGCTTGGCCAGGATGTCGTAATGGAAATCGGTGTTCTGCGTGAAGATCTCGGTGTCGGGCAAAAAGTGCACTTCGGTGCCGCGCTTGTCGGTGGCACCCGTCACGCGCATGGGCGAGACTTCCACGCCGTCCACGGTGTCGAGCAGGCGGTTTTGCACCACGCCCTTGGCAAAGTCGATCTGGTGGACTTTGCCTTCGCGCCGCACCGTCAGGCGCAGCCACTTGCTCAGGGCGTTGACGCAGGACACGCCCACGCCATGCAGGCCGCCCGAGACCTTGTAGCTGTTCTGGTTGAACTTGCCGCCGGCGTGCAGCTCGGTCAGCGCGATTTCTGACGCACTGCGCTTGGGCTCGTGCTTGTCGTCCATCTTCACACCCGTGGGGATGCCGCGGCCGTTGTCGGTCACGCTGATGGAGTTGTCGCTGTGGATGGTGACCACGATGTCGTCGCAGTGGCCGGCCAAGGCTTCGTCGATCGAGTTGTCGACGACCTCGAACACCAGGTGGTGCAGGCCGGTGCCGTCCGAGGTGTCACCGATGTACATGCCGGGGCGCTTGCGCACGGCTTCCAGGCCTTCCAGGATCTGGATGGAGCCCTCGCCATAGCCTTCGGATGCACCCGCCTGGTGGGCATCGATCTTGGGTTGCGCGGTGGTGAAAGCGTCTTCGCTGGGCTGGATGTCGTCGGTCATGTTCAATGTTCTCTGTCGCTTGAATGGCCGAAACCCGCGAGGGGTCGCGGGTTTCGCTGAGGCGGGCCGTGGATGGTCTTTGTGGGCTTTGGCCTTAAATGCGCATCGGCATCACCACATATTTGAAGTTGTCGTTCTCGGGGATGGTGATCAGCGCCGAGCTGTTGGCGTCGGCCAGATCGATGCGGACCATGTCCTGGCCCATGTTGGCCAGCACATCGATGATGTAGGTGACGTTGAAGCCGATCTCGATGCCATCGCCCGCGTAATCGATGTCGAGTTCGTCCACGGCTTCTTCCTGCTCGGCGTTGGTGGAAGCCACGCGCAGTGTGCCGGGGTCGAGGTTCAGGCGCACGCCCTTGAACTTGTCGCTGGTCAGGATGGCGGTGCGCTGCAGGCAAGACAGCAGGGCCTGGCGGCCGAGCGTCACGTTGTTGCGATGGCCCTTGGGGATGACGCGGTTGTAGTCGGGGAATTTGCCCTCGACCAGCTTGGTCACGAACTCCATGCCGTCAAAGCTGAACTTGGCCTGGTTGTTGGCAAACTGCATGTCGATGGCGCCTTCGGCATCGGACAGCAGGCGCTGCATCTCGAGCACGGTCTTGCGCGGCAGGATGACTTCTTGCCGGGTGGGCACTTCGACGTCGAGCGTGGCCGAGGTGTAGGCCAGGCGGTGGCCATCGGTGGCGACCAGGCTGAGCTTGTTGCCTTCGGCCACAAACAAGATGCCATTGAGGTAATAGCGGATGTCATGCACCGCCATGGCAAACGAGACCTGCCCGAGCAATTGCTTGAGGGTTTTTTGCGGCACGCTGAACACCGGGCCGAAGCTGGCGGCTTCTTGCACCAGCGGGAAGTCCTCTGCGGGCAGGGTCTGCAAGGTGAATTTGGACTTGCCGCCTTTGAGGATCAGTTTGGCCTGCGAAGACTCCAGGCTCACCGTCTGGTCGGCGGGCATGGTGCGCAAAATGTCGATGAGTTTGCGCGCCCCCACGGTGGTGGTGAAGTCGCCGGGGTCGCCGTCCATCTCGGCCGTGGTGCGGATCTGGATTTCCAGGTCGCTGGTGGTCAGCTGCACGGCATGGCCGGTTTTGCGGATCAGCACGTTGGCCAGCACGGGCAGGGTGTGACGACGCTCAACAATGCCGGACACGGATTGCAGCACGGACAGCAATTTGTCTTGGGTGGCCTTCAGGACGATCATGTGTCTACCTTTGATGGTGTTTGGCGCCGCCACTCAGGGCTGGACGGTTTTCGTGACAACAGGCATTTTCGCTGTTTTTTGGGCAAAAACGGCCTTCATGCGGGGCAAATCTGCGGAAACCGGCTTGCGTGTCGCTGCCATGCCGTTTCAGCCCTTGAGGGTCTGCTCGAGCACATGCAGCTGCTGGTTCAGCTCGGTCATCTGTTGGCGTTCGGCGCTGATCTTGCGCACCGCATGGAGCACGGTGGTGTGGTCACGGCCCCCAAACAGTTCGCCAATCTCGGGCAGGCTTTTTTGGGTCATTTCCTTGGCCAGGTACATGGCAATTTGGCGGGGCCGGGCGATGCTGGCGGGGCGCTTTTTGCTGTACATGTCGGCCACCTTGATCTTGTAGTAGTCGGCCACCGTCTTTTGGATGTTTTCAACGCTGATCTGCCGGTTCTGGATCGACAGCAGGTCACGCAGGGCATCGCGGGCCAGCTGGATGGAGATTTCCTTTTGGTTGAAACGGGAATAAGCCAGGATTTTGCGCAGGGCCCCCTCGAGTTCGCGGACGTTGGAGCGCACGTTTTTGGCCACGAAAAAAGCCACTTCTTCGGGCATTTCGCTGCCTTCGCTGATGGCCTTGTTGATCAGGATCGCCACCCGCATTTCCAACTCGGGCGGCTCCATGGCCACCGTCAGGCCGGAGTCAAAACGCGAGACCAGGCGCTCATGGATGTCGGCCAGGCCCTTGGGGTAGGTGTCGCTGGTCATGACGATGTGCGACTTCTTGGCCAGCAGCGCCTCGAAAGCGTTGAAGAACTCCTCCTGGGTACGGTCTTTGTTGGCAAAGAACTGCACATCGTCGATCAGCAACAGGTCGAGCGAGTGGTAATGCTGCTTGAACTCGTCAAATGTCTTGCGCTGATAGGCTTTAACCACATCCGAGACAAACTGTTCCGCATGGATGTAGAGAACCTTGGCGTCCGGGCGGTCGGCCAGCAGTTTGTTGCCAATCGCATGCATCAGGTGGGTCTTGCCCAGACCCACGCCACCGTAGATGAACAGCGGGTTGTACAAATGCCCCGGCGAACCCGAGACATGCATGGCCGCAGCGCGGGCCATGCGGTTGGCCGTGCCCTCGACCAGGTTGTCAAAATTCAGCGCTCTGTTGAGGCGGCTGCGGAAGGCGTTGGACGCCGGCTCATCGGCCACCGCGGTGAGCTCTGCAGGCATGTCCACAACAGATGAAGTGGCTGTTTTTGTTGGTTTGACAAGGTTTTCGCGCGGAGTGATCACCAACTCCAGCTTGACCGGATGGCCTTGCAAATTGGCCAACACATCGGCCAAACGGGCGGCGTACTGGGCACGGATCCAGTCCAGCTTGAAGCGGTTGGCCACATGGAGGGTGACGGTTTGCTGGTCCTCGGAGACCTGCGCGGCAAGGGGTTTGATCCAGGTGTTGAACTGCTGTTCGGGCAACTCGCGGGCCAGTTCGTCCATGCAGGCTTGCCACAGGGTTTGGCTGGCATCTGTCCGGAATTCCGGCGTCATTCCCTCGATCATGGCGTACTTTTTTATTGTGGACAGAAGGGGTCAAGAAGCGCTGCAGACCGGGCTTTATCAAGAGCTTATCCACATGCCAAAAGAAGTTGAGGGTCGATCATAAACCACATCGCTGGGTCTACACCCCGGGGACACCCTGATGGACGAAAATACAGTCCATTTGCCGCTGGTTCTAAAGTTTGCGATAATCTTGGGTTTCGCCCAAAGCCGATCCACGGCCTTGGGCACAAAGGAACAGTCATGAAACGCACCTACCAACCCTCCAAGACACGTCGCGCCCGTACCCACGGCTTTCTGGTTCGCATGAAAACCCGCGGCGGTCGCGCGGTGATCAATGCGCGCCGCGCCAAGGGCCGCAAGCGCCTGGCCGTCTAATGACGGGCTGGCCGTCTGTTCGTGGCCTGTCGCCACCGCGGGCGGCCGAAACCGGGGCTTGGTCATCGTGCAACGTCTGAAAACACGCCCACAATTTCAGGCCGCCCTGGCGGGTGGAACGGTCTCGCGAACTGCGCATTTTGCGCTGCACCGCATGCACCTGCCTCCACCCTCTCACTCCCCTGCTGACCCTACCGAAACATGCCGCTCGCCCGACTCGGGTGCGCAAGCCCTGTTTGGTTCGGCCGATGTGTGGATGGGTGCCATGGTGCCCAAACGCTGGGCGCGCAGCGCGGTGACCCGCAATGCCATCAAGCGTCAGATCTACAACGTGAGCGCACGATTTGGCGATCGCTTGCCCGTGGCCGCCCATGTGGTTCGCCTGCGCACCTCGTTTGACCGCAAACGGTTCATCAGCGCCAGCTCTGCGCACCTGAAACTGGCGGTGCGCCAAGAGCTGGAGCAATTGTTTGCAGGCGCTGTGCACCCGCCAGCACCTGCCCAGGTGGCCGCATGAGCCTGCAGGGCCTGTTGACCCGTGTTGTGCGGGCTTACCGCTTGCTCCTGAGTCCCTGGCTCGGCTCGTCCTGCCGTTTTGAGCCCACCTGCTCGGCCTATGCACTCGAAGCCTTGTCCTTGCATGGCGCGGCAGCCGGCAGTTACCTGACCTTGCACCGGCTGGTGCGCTGCGGTCCTTGGTGCCCAGGTGGCCATGACCCGGTTCCCATGCAGACGCCCCGCCTGTTTTCTGCTTTGTTATCCCCTACGTCGTCAAAGAAGACCCCATGAACGATATCCGCCGCACCATCCTCTGGGTGATTTTTGCCTTTTCCCTGGTCCTGCTGTGGGACCAATGGCAATTGCACAACGGCAAAAAGGCCACTTTCTTCCCCAAACCGGAAGCGGTGTCGGCGGCCCCGGCCAGCAACGCCCCGGCGACCGCCGCCGCGCCTGCCGCCGCTGGCGCCAACGCCTTGCCTGCGGCCTCGGTGGACATGAGCGCCTCGCCTGGTCAGGTGCCTTCATCGCCAGCCAGTGCATCGGCAGCGGCGCGTGAAAAGATCGAAGTGGAAACCGATGTGCTCAAGCTCAGCTTTGACACCCAAGGCGGCTCCCTGGTGCGCAACGAATTCACCCAGCACCGCGATTTGGTCGACGCCCAGAAGAACATGGTGCTGATGGACCAAAGCAGCAAGCGCGTCTACATGGCGCAAACCGGCTTGATCGGTGGAAATTTTCCGACCCACCAGTCGCCCATGGTGTTCAGTGGCGAGCGCGTGCTGAAAGAGGGCCAGAACGAGCTGACTTTGCGCTTCGAGTCGGCCGAGACCCAGGGCGTCAAGCTGATCAAGACCTACACCCTGCAGCGCGGCAGCTACGTCATCCACGTGAAACACGAGGTGGTCAACAACGGCACCGTGCCGGTCTCGCCGCAGCTTTACATGCAGTTGGTTCGCGACGGCAACAAGCCCGATGGTGAGTCGGCGTTTTACTTCACCTTCACCGGCCCGGCCATTTACACGGACGCCAAAAAATACAGCAAGGTGGACTTCGAGGACATCGAAAAGAACAAAGCCGACATCGACAAATCCTCCACCAATGGCTATGTGGCCATGGTGCAGCATTACTTCGCCAGTGCCTGGCTGCTGCCCGAAGGCATCCAGCGCGAGAATTTTGTCCGCAAGGTCGACACCAACCTGTACGCGGTGGGCATGATCACCCCCCTGGCCGAACTGGCGCCCGGCCAGTCCAAGAGCTTGAGCAACCAGCTGTTCAGCGGCCCCCAGGAAGAAAAAGTGCTGGAGGCTTTGACGCCCGGACTTGACCTGGTGAAGGACTACGGCTGGCTGGCCATGCTGTCCAAGCCTTTGTATTGGCTGCTCGACCAGCTGCACAGCGTCTTGCAAAACTGGGGCTGGGCCATCGTAGCCCTGGTGCTGCTGATCAAGATCGCGTTTTACTGGCTCAATGCCAAGGCCTATGCCAGCATGGCCAAGATGAAGGCGATCAACCCGCGCGTGATGGAGATGCGCGAGCGCCTGAAAAACAACCCGCAGCAAATGCAGCAGGAGATGATGAAGATCTACCGCGAGGAAAAGGTCAACCCCATGGGCGGGTGCTTCCCGATCATGGTGCAGATTCCGGTGTTCATCGCGCTGTACTGGGTGCTGCTGTCCAGCGTCGAGATGCGCCATGCCCCGTGGGTGGGCTGGATCCAGGACTTGTCGGCACCGGACCCGTACTTCATCCTGCCCTTGATCATGACGCTGACCACCTTGCTGCAAACGGCGCTCAACCCCGCGCCACCCGACCCGATGCAGGCCAAGCTGATGTGGTTGATGCCGCTGATCTTCTCGGTGATGTTCTTCTTCTTCCCGGCAGGTCTGGTGCTGTACTGGATCACCAACAACATCCTGTCCATCGCACAGCAGTGGATGATCAACACCCGCATGGGCGTTCCACCGCAGTTCAACTTGCCGAAGTTCAAGTGAGCA
>JAIXXW010000104.1 GCA_027490555.1 Comamonadaceae bacterium
CCAAAAAACCGGCCAGGCCAAGCGCTCACTCGTTCATTCAACGAATCCTTTTTTGGAGCTTGGTTTTCTCATGGAAATTTTTGACTACGACAACATCCTGCTTTTGCCACGCAAGTGCCGCGTGGAAAGCCGTTCCGAGTGCGATGCAGGCGTCGCCCTGGGCGGTCGCAACTTCCGGCTGCCGGTGGTGCCCGCCAACATGAAGACGGTGGTGGATGAAAAAATCTGCCTGTGGATGGCGCAAAACAATTACTTTTACGTGATGCACCGTTTCGACCTGGACAATGTCCAGTTTGTGCGCGACATGCATGGCCGGGGTGTTTACGCTTCGATCTCGCTGGGCGTCAAAGCCCCCGACCGCGCCACGGTGGACCAGCTGGCCGCCGAAGGTCTGGTGCCCGAGTACATCACCATCGACATCGCCCACGGCCACGCCGACAGCGTGCGCGACATGATCGGCTACATCAAGGCCAAGCTGCCGGCCAGCTTTGTGATCGCAGGCAATGTGGCCACACCCGAAGCCGTGATCGATCTGGAAAACTGGGGCGCCGATGCCACCAAGGTGGGTGTGGGTCCCGGCAAGGTGTGCATCACCAAGCTCAAGACCGGCTTTGGCACTGGCGGCTGGCAGTTGTCGGCCCTCAAATGGTGTGCCCGTGTGGCGACCAAGCCCATCATTGCCGACGGCGGCATCCGCAGCCACGGCGACATCGCCAAGAGCATCCGCTTTGGTGCCAGCATGGTCATGATCGGCTCCTTGTTTGCCGGTCACGAGGAGTCGCCAGGCAAGACCGTGGAAGTCGATGGCACCCTGTTCAAGGAGTACTACGGCTCGGCCTCCGACTTCAACAAGGGCGAGTACAAGCACGTGGAAGGCAAGCGCATCCTCGAGCCCATCAAGGGCAAGCTGGCCAACACCCTGATCGAGATGGAGCAGGACGTGCAAAGCTCGATCAGCTATGCCGGCGGCACCAAGTTGATGGACATCCGCAAGGTGAACTACGTGATCTTGGGCGGCGACAACGCGGGCGAACACCTGCTGATGTGAGCCCCTCAGCCTCTGACCCCCAGGGAGCCTCAGGCTCCCTTTTTTGTGACCCACGCTAGCGCCAAGCCCCCAGCGCCAGGCTCACACCGCTGACCACCAGCAAGGCACTGATGGCCTGTCGCAGCACCCTGGCGGGCACGCGGTGTGCCATGCGGTGGCCCAGCCACACCCCGCCCAGGGCGGCGCAGATCAGCACGCCCCAGCGTTGCCAAATCAAGTCGCCTGACAAGCGCCCTTCCCAGGCCATGCCCAGCAGCACAGTCGCTGCGGCCACCGAGATCACCAAGGGCGTGCTGGCCCGCATGGCTTGCACATCCGTGAGACGCCGACCCAGCCAGGCCACCACCACTGGGCCGGCTGTGCCGAACAGCATTTCCACCACACCGATGGCCACGCCTGCAGGCCCGGCCCATGCCGACGCCACGGGTTCAGGGGGTGCGGCTGGGGCGCGCAAGGCCTTGAGGCCCACCCCAGCCACATACAGACCCAACAACAGCAAAGGCCAGCGGCTGCTCATGTGCTGCAAGAGCCATAAACCCGCCAGGGTCCCCAGCACCATGCCCGGCAAGAGCCGGCGCAACTCGCGCCACTGCACCAGTCGCCAGTTCAGACCGCTGTGAAAGGTCGATGCCGGCACATCCAGCAGCAATGTCAGTGCCACTACCTCGGGCAACGGCCATGTCCAGGCCAACAGGGGCACCACCACCAAAGCCGAGCCAAAGCCGGTCAATCCAAGGACGGTGTAGCCCAGCAACACCACACCCAGCGCTGTCCACATGCCGTCCATCGCCGTCCCCGTTGTGCGTCAATCCACCAACCGCTGCTGGACAAAGGCCCTGAACACGGCCATCACCGGTAATTCGGTGCGCCCGGCCAAGGTGATGAGGGCCAAACGCGCCTGCGCCCGAAGCGGCACCTGCATGGGCAGTTCCACCAATGTGCCCCTGACCAACTCCCGCCGGGCTGCGCCCACGATGCCCAGGTACACCGCATCGGTGCGACACACCACCTCGACCAGGCTGGCGATGTCCTCGCACTGCAAGGTGGTCATCTGCACCGGGTTGGCCCGGGGGCCGTAATGGTCCACCAGGAGCCGACCGATTTCCTGTGACAAGGGGATGGAGGCCACCGGGTAATTCAACAAAGCCTCAAAGGGCACGCTGTGGGGGTGCGCTCGGAGCACGGGGTGCTCGCGGCGACAGACGAAGCCGGCCCGCATCTCCACCACATGCTCGATCTTCAGGTCGGGGGCCGGCTCGACGCGGCGCACATCCACCACCAGGGCATCGAGTTGCCGCTCGCGCAACTGGGCCAGTTGCAGCTCGGTCGTGCCGCGCGACACCGCCACCTGCACCGTGGGATGGTGCTCGGCCATGTGCATCAACCAGGGGGTCATGAGCATCGCCCCAGGACCCGAACCCAGACCCACGCGCAATTTGCCCAGTCCCCCTTGCTGCAGCAAGCTCGCGCCCTGCTTCAGTTCCTGGGCTTCGTGCACGATGCGCCGTGCCCGCTCCAACACCGAGCGGCCCATGGGCGTGAGTTCATTTTTTTTGCCCACGCGGTCGACCAGCGGACCGCCCAGGTCGTCCTCCAGCGCGCGGATGCTTCGGCTCAAGGCCGACTGGGTGATGTGCAGCTTTTCTGCCGCACGGCTGAACGAGCCGGTGTCGGCCAGAACCAGCCAATGTTCAAGGTGCCTGAGGTTCATGCATTCATTTTACGAATGAAAACCAGAAAAATAAGTCATTGGACACATCAATGGTGGCTTTTTACCATGCGCCCGTGGTCAGTCAGGCCATGCCCCATTTCAACCCCGAGGAGACAATATGAACATCAAGACCTTGCTGAGCGGTCTGTTGCTGGCCACCTGCGCTTTCGGTTCCGCCATGGCGCAGAACTACCCTGTCAAGCCGATCAGCCTGATCGTGCCCTACCCCGCAGGCGGACCCTCCGACTTCTTTGCCCGCAAGGTTCAGCCCGATGCGGCCAACCGACTGGGCAAACAGCCCATGATCATCGAGAACATCGGCGGCGCAGGCGGCTCGATCGGCTTGAGCAGGCTCGTCAGCGCCCCGGCCGACGGCGCCACCCTGAGCCTGGCCAGCCCCATGGAGCTGGTGCTCGCCCCCATGGCCATCCAGGGCGTCAAGTACAAGCCCGAAGACTTCAAGCTGGTGGCCCAATTTGCCAGCACCAACACCATTTTGGCTGTGCGCAACTCGCTCAACGTCAAGACCGTGGACGAGTTGCTGGCCCTGGCCCGCAAAAGCAACAGCAAACCCCTGAGCTATGGCAGTGTGGGTCCCGGTTCGCTCTACCACCTGATTGGCGAGCGGTTCTCGCAGCTCACCAAGGTCGACATGCTGCACGTGCCCTACAAAGGCATTGCCCCCCTGCTGACCGACCTGATGGGGGGACAGATCGACATGGCCTTCCTGCCCATGGCCGGCTCGATTCCCGCCACCCTCATGGATGGCAAGATCCAGGGCCTGGCCGTGACCGCCAAAAACCCTCACCCGCTGTTCAAACAGTTCCCCGCCATGGCCACCATGAAGGGTCTGGAGAGCATGGAGTTCGACATCTGGGCTGGCATTGTGGTGCACCGCAACACCCCCGAGCACATCGTCAATGCGCTGAACAAAGCCTTCTATGCATCGGCAGAAGTGCCTGAAACACGCAAGGCCCTGGAAGGCAGCGGCAACGTGGTGCTGCCAGAACGCGATCCGCTGGTGCTGGACCGCATCTATCGGAGTGAAATCGATCGCTACCGGGGCATCGCCAAGGCGATCAACCTGCAGGCCCAGTGATTTCTGGGACAAGGACTGCACATGAACGCCCCGCGCGAAGCTTTTGCCCAGGACCTGCTGCAGGCCCTGGGTGCACAGGCCGATGAGTTCATCGCCGTGCGGCGGGACATCCACCGCCACCCGGAGATGGGCTACAAGGAATACCGCACCAGCGACCTGGTGGCCGAACAACTCGAAAAGTTCGGCTACACGGTCACACGCGGACTCGGTGGCACCGGGGTCGTCGGTCAGCTCAAGCGTGGCGCGGGCGGCAAAACGCTGGGTCTGCGCGCCGACATGGATGCCCTGCCCATCGAGGAGGCCACCGGCCTGCCGTATGCCAGCTGCAAGGCCGGCATCATGCATGCTTGCGGCCATGACGGCCACACCGCCATGCTGCTGGCAGCGGCCAAGCACATTGCCGCGCATGTGGCCTTTTCTGGCACGCTCAACCTGATCTTCCAGCCGGCCGAAGAAGGCCTGGGCGG
>JAIXXW010000091.1 GCA_027490555.1 Comamonadaceae bacterium
TCTTCGCGGGTGGTCTGGATCACCCCGCTGGCCACATAGCTCAGGCGTGAACCGCTGATGTCGATCACGCCAAAGCCGGTCGTCTGCAGGCCCGGATCGATGCCCAGGATGCGCAGCGTGGCGGCAGGAGGTGGAGACAAGCTCAAGGCAGCACCACGTCGTTCATGCGGGCCATGATGGTCTCGGCACGCTGGGCCAGGTAGGCGGACTGCGGGAGTTTTTCAAAATACCGGGGACGCGGCAGCATCACGGCCAAACGCGCCGACTCCCAGGCGCTCAGCCTGTCTGCACTTTTGCGGAAGTAGTGCTGCGCTGCCGCCTCGATGCCAAACACACCTTCGCCCCACTCCACCTGGTTCAGGTAGATCTCCAAAATCCGCTGCTTGCTCAGGCAGGCCTCCAGCACCAGGGTGATGAATGCCTCCTGCGCCTTGCGCAGCAGGGTGCGCTCGCCAGACAGAAACAGGTTTTTCGCCAGCTGCTGGGTGATGGTGGACCCCCCCACGATCTTCACCGTCACCGGCTTGTCGGGTTGGCGCTGGGCGCGCTTTTCAGCCTGGGCCTTGGCTTTGGCATTTTTCTCCCAGGCGCTTTCCAGCGATTGCCACCAGATGCCCTGGTGCTGCGTGAACGCAGCATCCTCCGAGGCCAGCACGGCACGCTGCACCCGGGTGTGGATGGCGCTGAGCGCCACAGGTTCTTGTCGCCAGGGCAGTTGGCCATGCCGCATGAGGATCTGCCAGGCCTGTGAGCGCTGAAAACTGGTGGATTCGGGCATGACCGCGTGCATCAGCGCAATGCGCAGCACAAAAAACAGCTGCAGCCCTGCCAAGGCCAGGAGCAACAGCAGCAACCACCGTCCCAATGCGCGCATGCCTCAGGCCCTTTCCATGGCGTCAGGCCGCCGCGTCCTGCGCGCTGTCGCCCAGGTCCACCGCGATGGTGAGCGGGCCTGCGGGCAACAGGTCCTCGTCGTCGGCTTCATCGCCCTCGCTGAGCGTCTGGCCCTGCAGCGGGGCATCGGCATCCAGGTGTGCGACCACGGTGCCGCGCACATCCAGGGCCATCAGGTCGATGTCGGCCAGCTTGACGCGCACGCGCGCACCGCGAGGCAAGTGTTGCGCGCCCATCACGCTGAACATCAAGGGCAATGTGTCGGCACGGGCCAGCCAGATGCCGCCCCCCATCTCCTTGACCAGACTGGCGTCCAGCTCCTCGAGGGCCTGCTGCTGCACATGGCGCAGCGTCCAGTAGCGCTCCATGCTCGACTGCACGCCGTTGTAGGCGCTGTAGGTCGCGTCGAAACCGCTGATGATGGAAAACAGCTCAGCATCTTTGGGCTTGAACGGTGCGGCCAAGGCGGCGGTGGCGCCATGGCGGGCGCAGGCGATGATCTGCCACTGGTTGACCAGGTCGGTGTAGCGGCGCAGCGGCGAGGTGCTCCAGGCGTAGCTGGGCACGCCAATGCCGGCATGCGGCAGGGCCTTGGTGCCCATGCGCACCTTGACACCGGGTGCCAGGCTGGCCTGGCTGCGGTAAATGCCGGGCACACCCAAGCTGGCCATCCACTGGCCCCAGGTGCTGTTGGCCAAAATCATGGCCTCGGCGACCATCAAATCGAGCGGCGCACCGCGCTGGCGGGTGCCAATGACCACGGTTTCGTCGCCCGTGGGCGGGGTGCTGTGGCTGTCGCGCTCGAGCTTGAAGCTGTAGTCGGGGCGGCTGAAGTTTTCCGGCTTGCCGCGCACCGCTTCGCGCCGCGCCTTGAGGGTTTGCGCCCAACGCCAGAAAAAGCCCAGCGTCGCGCGGCTCACCGGCACATCGGCATGGTCGCTCTGGTCGGCGCCCTCCAGCCATTCGCGGGTGATGCGCTCGTCGAGCTGGTCGTGCCGCAGGTTGACCAGGATGGGCACGCGCTCCAGACGGGTCTGGGCACTTTGCACCTCCAGCGTGTCCTCGCTGAAGGTGACATACAGCGACACCGCAGGGCAATCACGCCCTTCGGTCAGGGTGTAGGCCTGCACCACGCTGTCGGGCAGCATGGTGATTTTGTAGCCCGGCATGTACACCGTGGACAGGCGGGCGCGACCGATCTGGTCGATCGGACTGCCCGGCTCCAGCGCCAGGCCCGGTGCGGCGATGTGGATGCCCACGGTCACGGTGCCGGTGCCCAAACCCTGCAGCGACAGCGCGTCGTCGATTTCGGTGGTGTGCGAGTCGTCGATCGAAAAGGCTTGCACCGGGGCAAGGGGCAGGTCCTCGGTGATGGCGGGCGCCTGCAAGGCTGGAAAGCCCGTGCCCTTGGGGAACAGGTCAAACAGGAAACGCTGCCAGTGGAAATCCCAGGGCGAGGCGATGGCACCGGCGTTTTGCAACAAGGCCAACGGCGCGGTCTGGCTGCTTTTGCTGGCCTCGACCACGGCCTTGTATTCGGGGGTGTTCTTGTCAGGGCGAAACAAGATCTTGTAGAGCTGCTCGCGGATCGGGGCCGGACAGCTGCCCGCGACCAACTCGGCCGACCAGGCCTCGATCTGGGCCTGGACCTGCTTTTTCTTCTCGATGGCCAGCAAGGCCTGTTGCACGATCTCGGGCGGGGCTTTGCGAAACCGCCCCTTGGCGCCGCCACGGCGGAAGTAATGGGGGGCCTCGTGCAAACGCAGCAAGGCCGCCACCTGTTCGGTGGCGCTGGCGCTGGCACTGAAGTAGTCCTGTGCCAGGTCGACAAAGCCGAATTCCTCGTCTGGCGCACAGGCGTAGGCCAGCTCGAGTTCGATGCTCTGGCTCAGGGCGGTGGCCTCGCTCAGCAAAACGGCCGGGGCCGGTTTGTCGAACTTCAGCAGCATCAGGGCCGATTTGACCTTGACCCGTTTGCCCGTGTCCAGTTCGACCTGCGCGGAGGCCTCGGCCTCGGACAAGATGCGACCGGCCATGAATTTGCCGGCTTCTTCAAATAAAACATACATGGCTGGATTTTCCCATGCTCCCCGGTCGTCCCGACCGGCAGGCTTCAGGCCAGCTGCAGAAATTCAAGGATTTGCGGCAAGTGCACATCAAAATCGCTCAGGGCATGGTCGCTGCCCTCGATCAGGCGCACCTGCCCGGCCTGGTGGCGGGCCAGCATCTCGCGCCAGTCCAGCACCTCGTCGCCCTGGGCAATGCAAGCCAGGGTGCGGGGTCGGGCGGGCCGGGGCTGGCGCTCCAGCACGGCCAGCTCCTGCACATGCTCGGGCCCAAAAACAATGTGTTGCGCCGGGTCTTGCCAGACCGGGTGCGCCCCGATGTGGCGGGCCAAATCCCGGGCCGGGTGGACCGCCGGGTTGATCAGCACGGCGGGGCAATCCAGGTGCGCCGACAGCCAGGCGGCATAAAAACCACCCAAGGAAGAGCCCATCACCGCCATCCGGTCCCGGGGCCAGTCGGCCACGCCCGCCAGCAACAGGGCCATGGCTTGCGCGGGCGATGCGGGCAGTTGTGGGCACCACCAGGTGAGGTCCGGGTGGTGGGCCTCAACATGCCGGGCCATGGCCTGGGCTTTGACCGACTGCGGCGATGACCTGAAGCCGTGCAGGTAGAGCAAATGGGTGGTGCTCACGGGGCCTCAGATTTCGATTTTGGAGCCCAACTCGACCACCGCGTTGGTCGGCAAGTTCAAGAAGGCGGCGGCGCCGCTGGCGTTGTGGTGCATCTGGGCAAACAGCTTTTCGCGCCAGGGCGCCATGCCGCCGTCGATGGTGGGGATCACGATGTCGCGCGACAGGAAATAGCTGGTCATCATGGGGTCCAGCCGGTCGCCCTTTTCACCGATGTTGGCCAATGCCGAGGGCAGATCGGGGTTTTCCTTGAAGCCGTAGTTGACGATGACCTGCCAGCAATCGCTGCCCAGGTCGGTGACCTCCAGGCGCTGGGCCAGCGGCATGCGGGGGATTTCATGGTTTTGCACCGTGACGAACAAGTTGCGCTCATGCAGGACCTTGTTGTGCTTGAGGTTGTGCAACAAGGCGTTGGGCACGGTGCCGATCTCGGCGGTGAGGAACACGGCCGTGCCCGACACGCGGGTGGGCGGCGCCACAAAAACCGCCTCCAGGAATTCCGTCAGTTTCAGCGCATCCGAGCGCAAGGAGGCATTGAGCAGGCGACGACCGTCGTACCAGGTCAGCATGAAAGTGAAAATCACCGCACCGAGCAAGAGCGGGAACCAGCCGCCATCGAACAGCTTGAACATGTTGGATGCCCAAAACGCCAGATCGACCAGCAGGAAAAAACCGGTGGCCCCGATGCACAGCGCCAATGGCAGCTTCCAGGCATGGCGGATCACGAAAAAGGTCAGCACGGTGGTGATCAGCATGTCGGTGCACACGGCGATGCCGTAGGCCGCGGCCAGGTTGCTCGACGACTTGAACATCACCACCGCCAGCACAATCGCCGCAAACAGGCTCCAGTTGACAAAGGGCATGTAGATCTGGCCCGTGTCGGTCTCGCTGGTGTGCAGCACCTGCAGGCGTGGCAGGTAACCGAGCTGAATCACCTGTTTGGTGACACTGAAGGCACCGGAAATGAGCGCCTGCGAGGCGATCACCGTGGCCATGGTGGCCAATCCGACCAGGGGCAACAGGGCCCAATCGGGGGCCATCATGTAGAAAGGATTTTTCACCGCCTCCGGCTGCGCCAACAACAAAGCCCCTTGCCCGAAATAGTTCAAGGTCAGGCAAGGCATGACCACCGAGAACCAGGCCAGGCGTATCGGTTTTTTGCCGAAGTGGCCCATGTCGGCGTACAGGGCCTCGGCGCCGGTGACGCACAGGACCACGGCCCCCAGGATGATGAAAGTGGTGCCAGGGTTGTGCCACATGAAGCCCAGGGCATGGTGCGGGCTGATGGCCAGCAGGATTTCGGGCCGCTGGACAATGTGCGACAAGCCCAGGACCGCGATCGCCAGGAACCAGACCAGGGTGATCGGGCCAAAAAACTTGCCAATGCCGGCGGTGCCCCGTTTTTGCACCCCAAACAGCACCAACAGGATGAGCAGCGTCAGCGGGATCACCGCTTTCTTGAAGTTGGGCGAAATGACCTCCAGGCCCTCCACCGCCGACAGCACCGAGATGGCCGGGGTGATCACCCCGTCGCCATAAAACAGGCAGGTGCCGAAGATGCCTACGATCAGCAGGACCTTGCGCAGCTGCGGTTGGTCCTTCACCGAATGTAAAGCCAGCGCCAGCATGGCCACCAGACCACCCTCGCCATGGTTGTCGGCGCGCAGGACCAGCAGCACATACTTGACCGACACGATGGTGGTCAAGGTCCAAAAGAAGATGGAGAGGATGCCGTAAACGTTGTCCGGCGTGAAGGGAACATGGCCGGAGCCAAACACCTCTTTGATGGCGTACAGCACGCTGGTGCCGATGTCGCCGTAAACCACGCCAATGGCGCCCAGGGTCAGAGCGGCGAGAGAGGATTTTGAAGAGGACACAAGAAACAGCCTGATCGGATCAGGCCTGAAGTCTGCAAGTGCGCTATTTTGCGCCTGTGGCGCTCAACTGTCATGGCCGATGCGGGCAAGATGTTGCACTGCAGCAACTGTCCGGCCCGGGGGGCCAGCGCCTCAGTCGTAAACCTCGGCCTCGGGGTCGGTGGCTTCCAGCTCGTAACTGGCGGCCAGCATGGCCAGGCGTCCGATCACGCCGTACATGTAAAAGCGGTTGGGCACACTGACGCCGGGCTTGACACCCGGCTGGGGCAGGTGGGGGGTTTCGGCAAACGCCAAAGGCACAAAGCTGGCCCCGGGCGCGTTCAGGTTTTCGTCCACGCCACGCTCGGCATGCACCCGGTAAAAACCGCCCACCACATAGCGGTCCATCATGTACACCACCGGTTCGGCCACCGCGTCGTTGATGCGCTCATGGGTGAGCACGCCCTCCTGGATGATCACGTCGTTGACGGTCTGGCCATCCTTGATGACGTTCATCTTGTTGCGGGTTTTGCGGTTGAGGGCGTCCAGATCGGACACATCGCGCACCGTCATGATGCCCATGCCGTAGGTGCCGTTGTCGGCCTTGACCACGACAAAGGGCTTTTCGTTGATGCCGTATTCCTTGTATTTGCGCTTGGTCTTGGTCAACAGGGCGTCCACGTTGCTGCGCAGGCATTCCATGCCTGTGCCCTCGGCAAAGTTGACATCGCCGCACTGGCTGTACATGGGGTTGATCAGCCAGGGGTCGATGCCCAGCAGCTTGCCAAAGCGTTTGGCCACTTCCTCGTAACTCTGGAAGTGCTGGGTTTTGCGGCGCACGCTCCAGCCCGCGTGCAAGGGCGGCAGCAGGTGCTGCTCGTGCAGGTCTTCCAGGATGCCCGGGGCACCGGCCGACAGGTCGTTGTTCAGCAAAATGGTGCAGGGGTCGAAGTCCTTGAGGCCCAGGCGGTGCTTGCTGCGCACCACGGGCTCCAAGGTGATGCTCTCGCCGTTGGGCAAACCGATGGTGGTCAACTCCTTGATCTCAGGGTTGATCGAGCCGATCCGGACGTTCAGTCCAGCCATGTGGAAGATGCGCTGCAGTTGCAGCACATTCGCCAGGTAGAAGGTGTTGCGCGTGTGGTTTTCCGGAATGATGAGCAGGTTTTTGGCTTCCGGGCAGATCTTCTCGATGGCCGCCTGGGCCGCCTGGACCGCCAGGGGCAGCATGTCGGGCGTCAGGTTGTTCCAGCCACCGGGGTACAGGTTGGTGTCGACCGGGGCCAGCTTGAAGCCCGCATTGCGGATGTCGACCGAGGTGTAGAACGGCGGTGTGTGCTCCATCCACTCCAGGCGAAACCAGCGCTCGATCGCCGGCATGGAGTCCAAGATGCGCTGCTCCAGCTCATTGATGGGGCCGGTCAGGGCAGTGACAAGATGGGGAACCATGGGCGACCTTTACTAGGGGATCGAAAACAGGGAAATCATATGGGGCCGATCGCTGCGTTGGCAAGCACCGACCGGACAGCAGCCCAAGCCATGTGCGCCGGGCCACGCAGGGTCAGCGGCTCAGGTGCGGATTTCGCCTTCACCGAGGACCACGTACTTGAGCGAGGTCAGGCCCTCGATGCCGACCGGCCCGCGTGCGTGGAACTTGTCGGTGCTGATGCCGATCTCGGCACCCAAACCGTATTCGAAACCATCTGCAAAACGGGTGCTGGTGTTCACCATCACACTGGCCGAGTCCACTTCGCGCAAAAAGCGCTGGGCATGCATGTGGTCGCGGGTCAGGATGGCGTCGGTGTGGTGGCTGCTGTAGTGGTTGATGTGGGCCACCGCCTGGTCCAGGCCGTCCACCACCTTGATGCTGATGATGGGCGCGAGGTATTCCTCGAACCAGTCCTGCTCGGTGGCGTCCTTCAGCAGGGCCCCGGGGACCTGGCTCAAAATGGCCTTGGCATCGGGGCAGCAGCGCATCTCGACCCCTTTGGCGGCATAAATGGCGCCAATCCTGGGCAGGAACTCGTGCGCCACCGCGCGCGCCACCAGCAGGCTTTCGCTGGCGTTGCAGGGGCTGTATTTTTGTGTCTTGGCGTTGTCGGCCACCTTGACGGCCATCTCGAGGTCGCAGGGGTGGTCCACATAGGTGTGGCAATTGCCATCCAGGTGCTTGATGACAGGCACCTTGGCTTCTGCGCTGATGCGCTCGATCAGGCCCTTGCCGCCACGCGGGATGACCACATCCACCCATTGCGGCATGGTGATCAGCTGGCCCACGGCGGCGCGGTCGGTGGTCTGCACCAGCTGCACCGCATCGACCGGCAAACCGCTGTCCTGGAGCGCCTGCTGGACCAGCTGGGCCAGGGCCTTGTTGGAGTCGATGGCCTCGGAGCCGCCGCGCAAGATGCAGGCATTGCCGCTCTTGATGGACAGGCTGGCCGCTTCGATGGTCACGTTGGGGCGGCTTTCGAAGATCATGCCGAACACACCGATGGGCACGCGCATCTGGCCCACACGGATGCCGCTGGGCACCTGCTTCATGCCGATGATCTCGCCAATCACATCGGGCATGGCCGCCAGCTGTTCACACCCTTGGGCGCAGGTTTCCAGCACTTGGGGGCTGAGTTTCAGGCGGTCCACCATCGGCGCGCTCAGGCCGGCAGCGCGGGCGCGCTCCAGGTCCTTGGCGTTGTCCTGCTGCAAGGCCTGGGTGTTGTCGCGCAGCAAGGCCGCCAGGCGGCGCAAAGCCTGGTTTTTGGTGGCAGCCGAGGCCTTGGCCATCCGCACGGAAGCTTGTTTGGCCTGCAGGCCCAGGGCTTGCACGTGTTCGGCGGTGTTCATTTCGGTCATGCGCTTATTTTCGCAGATCGACAAGCCGCTCAGCGCGCGCTGCAAAACCGGGAGAAGCGCAGGGCCAGACGTTGCAGGGCTTGCCAGGGTTCGGTGGGCCAATCGGCGACTTTGAGGCCTTTGACAATGCCGTCCACCTGGTGCGCCGCCTGCAACAGGCCATTCAGGCGGGCGGGCGTCATGCGTGGCAGGACGCGCTCGAACAGGCGCTCGCGCGGTCCCCAGACCCGCTGTTCCCGCAAGGCCATGGGCAGGGGTTTGCCAGCGGCGATGGCGTCTTTCACGCGTTTGAGGGCGCGGATGTCTTCGGCCAGGGTGTAGTGCACCAGCACCGCCGCCTCGCCTTCGGCCTGCAGGCCATCGAGCATGCGCTGCACCCGGCCGACTTGGCCCGACAACACGGCCTCGGACAACTTGAACACGTCGTAACGGGCCACATGGACCACCGCCGATTCCACCTGCGCCTGGCTGAGCTCACCGGGCGGGTACAACAAGCCCAGCTTCTGGATTTCCTGGTGTGCAGCCAGCAGGTTGCCCTCGACACGGTCGGCAAAAAACTGCAAGGTGCGCTGGCCTTCCTCACCGGCCACCACGCGCTGGCCCTGTTGTTGCAGGCGCAGCGCAATCCACTCGGGCAGGGCACTGCGCTCCACCGTGTCCACCGGGATCGACACACCGCCATTTTCGAGGGCCGCGAACCAGGCCCCTTTGCGGGTGGGCGCATCCAGGCGCGGCAGCAAGACCAGGGTCAGCGTGCTGTCCTCGCCCTGGGCGGACGCCGCCAGTTGCTGCAGGGCCGTGCTGCCTTCTTTGCCCGGTTTGCCGGAGGGCACACGGACCTCCACGATTTGCTTGTCGGCAAACAGACTGAGCGAGCCGCCTGCGGCCAGCACTTCGCTCCAGTCAAAGTGCGCGCCCGAGACGGTGAACACGCTGCGTTCGGTGTAGCCCTGTGCACGGGCGCTCGCCCGGATCGCATCGGCGGCTTCCTGCTGCAACAGCGGCTCATCACCGTGCAACACATACAGGCTGCGCAAACCTTTTTGCAGGTGCGCCGACAACTGGGAAAGGGCCAGCTGCATCGGGGCCTCAGGGTTTGGCAGCGGAGCGGGGCGCTGCCTGCTCGGGCCGCTTGACCATCGCCAAGCGGCGCATGATCTGCTGCACGATGTCGGTTTGCATGTCTCGGTAGATCATCGCCTGCTCGATCTCCTTGGACAGGGCGGCGGTTTCGGTGAAGCTCAGATCGCGCTGCTGGGCCAGCTCCACCTCGTCGATCCAGACCGCACCGTCGGGCGAACGCAAGCGAAACCTGACGCGCAGGCGCAATTGCAATTCACGCACCTGGCCCAAGGCGTTGAGGCCCACCACCACCTGCTGGCGCTCTTCGCCCAGGATGTCCAAAATGACATCGGCCTTGAGCATCTGCGCGGGGTCGGTCCAGACATCGATGCGCCCGGTGCCCAGCAGATAGCGGCGCAACTCCACCCCCAAAGGCGAGGCGATCGCAAAATTGGCGTAAAGCGTCTTGAAGGGGAAGTCGCCCACGCTGCGCAACTGAAAGCCACAGGCCGACAAAACTGCGGCCACAGGCACCGCCAGCCAGCCCGACAAAAAAGAGCGGCGTGGGGTGCTCATGGACAAAGGCTTTCAGACCACCACATTGACCAAACGCCCCGGCACCACGATGACCTTCTTGGGGGCAGCACCGGCAGCCTGCTTGACAAAGGCTTCGTGGGCCAAGGCGGCGGCCTCGATCTGGGCCTTGTCGGCCGTGGCGGGCACCACGATGGCACCGCGCAGCTTGCCATTGATCTGCAGCACCAACTCGATCTGGTCGCGCGCCAGCGCCGATTCGTCCACGCGGGGCCAGGGGGCATCGAGCAATTCGCCCACAGCCTGGGCATAGCCCAGTTGCTGCCAGATCTCGTCGGTGATGTGGGGGCAGGCGGGGTAGAGCATGCGCATCAGGATCGAGACACCTTCGCACAGGGCTGCGCTGTCCCCCGCCTGATGCGGTCCACTGGTTTCGGGTGTGAAGTCTTCCAGCGCATTGAGCAATTTCATGCAACCGGACACCACGGTGTTGTACTGCATGCGCTCGTAGTCGTAACCGACTTGCTTGAGCACCAGGTGCATCTCGCGGCGCAGCGCTTTGGCCGCTTCGCCCAGTGCGGCCTGGCTCAGGTCCTGCCCTGTGGCCGAGCGCAGCAGCCCATGGTGCTTGAAGGCGAAGTTCCAGACCCGGCGCAAAAAGCGGTAACTGCCTTCCACGGCCGAATCGTTCCACTCCAGGGTCACTTCGGGCGGCGCGGTGAACATGGTGTACAGGCGTGCGGTGTCGGCGCCGTACTTCTCGATCAGGTCCTGCGGGTCCACGCCGTTGTTCTTGGACTTGGACATGGTGCCCACGCCCTCGTAATCGATGGGCGTGCCCACGGGCAGCCGGCCATCGCCGCTGTCGGCTTCGTTCTTCAGGCGGGCGCCCACGATCTTGCCGCTGGCGTCCAGCACGTGCTCCACGTCATGTGGCCAGAAATAGTCCTTGCCACCCTTGGCGGTGCGGCGGGAATAGATGTGGTTGAGCACCATACCCTGCGTGAGCAACTTGCTGAAAGGCTCGTCGACCTTGACCAGGCCCAGATCGCGCATGACCTTGGTCCAAAAGCGCGCATACAGCAGGTGCAAGATGGCGTGCTCGATGCCGCCGATGTACTGGTCCATGCCGCTGCCGCCAGTGGCGTGCTGTTGATCTCGCATCCAGTAGTCGGCGCCGTCCGCGACCATCTTCTGGTCATTGGTCGGGTCGCAGTAGCGCATGAAGTACCAGGACGAATCCACAAAGGTGTCCATGGTGTCGGTCTCGCGGCGGGCAGGTTTGCCACACACCGGGCAGGTCACGCCCGCATGAAAAGCCTCGTGCTTGTGCAGCGGGTTGCCCGAACCGTCGGGGATGCAGTCTTGCGGCAGCACCACCGGCAGGTCTTTTTCGGGCACAGGCACCGCGCCGTGTTCGTCGCAATGGATGATGGGGATCGGCGTGCCCCAGTAGCGCTGGCGGCTGATGCCCCAGTCGCGCAGACGCCAGGTGGTTTTCTTCTCGCCCAGGCCTTTGGCGGCCAAGAGTTCAGCCACTTTGTTAACGGCCGCCTTGTAGGCCAGGCCGTCGAGTTCGCCCGAGTTGACGCAGACACCTTCTTTGGTGGCGTACCACTCGGTCCAGACCGAGGCGTCGAAACTGGCACCGCCCGCGCCCGAGGCCGAGGCCGAGCCCCCAGCGGCCGGCGCCAGCGCAATCACCTGCTGGATCGGCAGTTGGTACTTGAGCGCGAAAGCAAAGTCTCGCTCGTCGTGCGCGGGCACGCCCATCACCGCGCCGTCGCCATAGCCCATGAGCACATAGTTGCCGACCCAGACCTCGACCTGCGCGCCCGTCAGCGGGTGCGTGACAAAAAGGCCGGTGCGCATGCCCTTTTTCTCTTGCGTGGCCAGCTCGGCCTCGGTGGTGCCACCGGTTTTGCACGCCTCCAGGAAGGCGGCCAGCGCCGGGTTGCTGACGGCGGCGTGCAAGGCCAGTGGGTGCTCGGCCGCCACCGCGCAAAAGGTCACGCCCATGATGGTGTCGGCACGCGTGGTGAAGACGTACATCTTGCCGTCACCGATCAAGGCACCGTCAGCGCCTCGGATGTCGTGCGTGAACGCAAAGCGCACGCCCTCGCTCTTGCCGATCCAGTTCTCCTGCATCAGGCGGACCTTGTCAGGCCAGCCGTTCAGGGTTGCCTTGTCGTTGCCGATCTGCACATGGTCGAGCAGCTCTTGCGCGTAGGCGGTGATGTTCAGGTAGTAGCCGGGGATCTCGCGCTTTTCGACCGGTGCACCGGTGCGCCAGCCTTTGCCGTCGATCACCTGCTCGTTGGCCAGCACGGTCTGGTCCACCGGGTCCCAGTTCACCACCTGGGTCTTGCGGTAGGCGATGCCTTTTTCCAGCATCTTCAAAAACAGCCATTGGTTCCACTTGTAGTAAGTGGGGTCGCAGGTGGCGACCTCGCGCGACCAGTCGATGGCCAGCCCCATCGCCTGCATCTGTTTTTTCATGTACGCGATGTTCTCGTACGTCCATTTGGCCGGGGGCACGCCATTTTTGAGCGCCGCGTTCTCGGCGGGCAGGCCAAAGGCGTCCCAGCCCATGGGCATGAGCACGTTGTAGCCCTTCATGCGCAGGCTGCGCGTGAGCATGTCGTTGATGGTGTAGTTGCGCACATGCCCCATGTGCAGCTTGCCGCTGGGGTAGGGCAGCATGGAGCAGGCGTAAAACTTCTGTTTGCGGGCGTCTTCGGTGACGCGGTAGGCATCGCGGGCGGTCCAGCGGGCCTGGGCTGCGGGTTCGACTTCGAGGTGGTTGTACTTGTCTTGCATAGGGCTAAATTGTAGGCCCTCGCTCCGAGGGATCGGCCCGTGCGGCCTGCGCCCAGACCAGGTCCCTCAAGGGGCCTTCAGCTGCGCCACAAAGCCGATCCGGGTCAAGCCCGCCTTTTGGGCCAGGCCCATGGCCTCCACCACCTGGCCATACGGCACCGAAGCGTCGGCCCGCAGCTCCAGCTCGGTCAGGGGGTTGCGCCGCGCCAGCTCGCTCAGGTGCGCCCTCAAGGCCTCTGCGGTGACGGCCTGGTCATTCAGGTAGAGCGTGCCCTGGGCGTCCACCACCAGCACCACCGAAGCGGCCACGGCCGCAGACTCCCCTCCTTCGCTTTGGGGCAAATCGAGGCGGATGGCGCTGGTCAACAAGGGGGCGGTGACCATGAAGATCACCAGCAGCACCAGCATCACATCCACCAAAGGCGTCACATTGATGTCGCTCATCGGCGCGTCGAGGGGGCGACTGGACAAGCGACCAAAAGCCATGCCGTCTCAGCCCCTGGAGCTTGCCAGGAGGGCGCGCACATCGTGCGCAAAGCCTTCCAATTCGATCTCGATCTGCGCGATCCGTCGGCCCAGAAAGTTGTAGCCCAAGACCGCAGGAATGGCGACGGCCAGACCGGCTGCGGTCATGACCAAGGCCTCGCCGACGGGGCCCACGATGTCCTCGATGCGCACCGCGCCCCCTGCGGCCATCCCGGTCAGGGCATTGAAGATGCCCCAGACCGTGCCCAGCAAGCCGATGAAGGGCGAGATCGAACCGGCCGTGGCCAGCAAAATCTGCCCCCACTGCAGACGGCGCAAGACCGACTGCATCGCGTCGCGCAAGACCCGGGTGAGTTGTTCGTGGCGGTCTCCGCAGGCGGCCAAAGTGCCCCCCAAAGGCAGCAGCGTGGCCTCGAGCAAGGGCAGCACGCAGGCATCCCGGTCAAACTGGGCCACCCGCTGGCGCGCTTCGTCAAAGCCGGGAGACTGCCAGAAAGCGGCCACACTGCGGGGCACGTCTTGGCGCACGCGGGAGAGCAAGCGCCACTTCCAAGCCATCACCACCCAACTGAGCACCGACAACAGCAAGAGCATGAGCGCCAGCGTCCAGCTGACCATGTCGCTGTGCTGCAAGAAGTCGGTCATGCGCATGGGGTGGTCCCAACCACAGGGTCAGCGCAGGTTCAACACATCGAACATGTCGAACAACCCGCGCTCGCGATCGGCCAGAAAGCGCACGGCGCGCAAGCTGCCATGGGCATAGGTGGCGCGGCTGGAGGACTTGTGCGTGACCTCGATGCGCTCGCCGGTTCCGGCGAACAACACGGTGTGATCGCCCACGATGTCACCACCGCGGATGGTCGAAAAGCCAATGGTCGAAGGGTCGCGCTCACCGGTGTGGCCAAAGCGCTCGTACACGGCGCAGGCCTCCAAATCGCGCCCCAGGGCTTGGGCCATCACCTCCCCCATCTTCAGCGCGGTGCCCGAGGGGGCATCCACCTTGTGGCGGTGGTGGGCTTCGATGATCTCGATGTCGTAGCCGGTGGGCATGGCCTGCGCGGCCATCTGCAGCAACTTGAGGGTGACGTTCACCCCCACGCTCATGTTCGGGGCCATGACGATGGCGATGTCGCGGGCGATCTCGGTGATCTCGGCTTTTTGTGCTTCGGTGAAGCCGGTGGTGCCAATCACCGCCTTCACCCCATGCTGGCGGCAAACCTTCAGGTGCGCCAGCGTCCCTTCAGGACGGGTGAAATCGATCAGGCAAGCCGCGCCTTGCAGCCCAGCCTGCAGATCGGCGGTGACCGCCACACCTGTGCGTCGGCCCAGTGACTGGCCCGCGTCCTGGCCGATGGCGGGACTGGTCGGGATGTCCAGCGCACCGGCCAAACGGCAATCGTCGGTGGCCAAGATGGCCTCCACCAGCATGGTTCCCATGCGACCAGAGGCGCCTGCGATGGTGATGGGCAATGGATTCAGGGAAGTCATGGCGAAACTGGGACTCCAAA
>JAIXXW010000082.1 GCA_027490555.1 Comamonadaceae bacterium
CCGATGACCATGCGCTGGCCCAGCGGCTGGCCCAGGGGTTGCAAGGCGTGCCGGGTCTGAGCGTGCGTTCGGCGCAAACCAATATTGTGTTCCTGGATGTGGCCGATGGGCGTGGCCCGGCCTTGCTTCAACATCTGAAAGCCCATGGCGTGCTGGCCACGGGCTTGATCGGCCTGCGTTTTGTGACGCACCTGGGGGTGGATGCCGCAGGCGTCGACCACGCCATCGATGGCATCCGGCGTTTCATGGCGAACCCCGACGCCCCGAGCGGCCCAGCGTCCACCCGAGTCGGCATTTATTGACGCCATGCCCGACACGCAGCCAGTCCTGAACTCTTCAACGAACCCGTTCACCCTCTAGGAACCCCGCCATGCCCATCACCCCTCAGGAAGCCTTGCAGCGCACCATCGAACACCGCGAGATTTTTCACGATGAGATGCTCAAGATCATGCGCATGATCATGAACGGCGAACTCTCGCCGGTCATGACCGCCGCCCTGATCACGGGTTTGCGCGTGAAAAAGGAAACCATCGGTGAGATCACCGCCGCCGCCCAGGTGATGCGCGAGTTCTCGACCAAGGTGCATGTGGCCGATCCCACCCACCTGGTGGACATTGTGGGCACCGGGGGCGATGGGGCCCACACGTTCAACATCTCGACCTGCGCCATGTTTGTGGCCGCCGCAGCCGGGGCCAAGACGGCCAAGCACGGTGGCCGCAGTGTCAGCAGCAAATCGGGCAGCGCCGATGTGGTGGAGGCCCTGGGCGGCAACATCCACCTGTCGCCTGAGCAAATTGCGCGGTCCATCGACGAGGTGGGCATCGGTTTCATGTTTGCGCCCAACCACCACCCGGCCATGAAAAATGTGGCCCCGGTGCGCAAGGAACTGGGGGTGCGCACCATCTTCAACATCCTCGGGCCATTGACCAACCCGGCCAGCGCACCGAACATCCTGATGGGGGTGTTCCACTCCGACCTGGTGGGGATTCAGGTGCGCGCCCTGCAGCGTTTGGGTGCCGAGCATGCCGTGGTGGTGTATGGCCGCGATGGCATGGACGAAATCAGCCTGGGTGCGGCCACCTTGGTGGGCGAACTCAAAAATGGCCAGATCACCGAATACGAGATCCACCCCGAAGACTTTGGCCTGACCATGGCCAGCAACCGGGCCTTGAAGGTGGACACGCCCGAGCAGTCCATGGCCATGCTTTTGGGCGTGCTGGACAATGAGCCTGGTGCGGCGCGGGACATCGTCATGGTCAACGCTGGCGCTGCCCTGTATGCGGCGAACGTCGCCAGCAGCATCGCTGACGGCCTTGAGCGCGCCCGTGCGGCCATCGCCTCGGGTGCGGCCAAGGCCAAACTCGCGCAGTTTGTGGCCTTTGGTCAAAAGGCTGCATGAAGTGGCTCGGCGTGGCGACCATCGGCGTCGGCGAGCCCAGACAGAAAGAACATCATGAGTGACATCCTGGACAAAATTGTTGCGGTCAAGCGCGAAGAGGTGGCAGCGGCTTTGAAGCAGAAATCGCTGGCCGTGGTGCGGGCCGATGCCGAGAGCCGTGTGCTGACACGCGACTTCGAGGGCGCGATGCGTGCCAAGATCGCGACGGGCCAGCCGGCCGTGATCGCCGAGATCAAGAAGGCCAGTCCGTCCAAAGGGGTGCTGCGGGCCGATTTCATCCCGGCCGACATTGCCCAAAGCTATGCCGAGTACGGCGCTGCCTGTCTGTCGGTGTTGACGGACCGGCAGTTTTTTCAAGGTGGCGTCGACTACCTCAAGCAAGCCCGCGCCAGCTGCAACTTGCCGGTGCTGCGCAAGGACTTCATGATCGATGTCTACCAGATCTACGAGGCCCGGGCGATGGGGGCCGATGCCATTTTGCTGATCGCCGCCTGCCTGGACGATGCCCAGATGGCGGACATGGAAGCGGTGGCCCGTGGCCTGGACATGGCGGTGCTGGTGGAGGTGCACGACCGCGCCGAGCTGGCCCGTGCGCTCAAGCTCAAAACCCGCCTGGTGGGCATCAACAACCGCAATCTGAAAACTTTCGAGGTGTCTTTGCAGACCACGCTGGACATGCTGCCCGATGTGCCGCCAGACCGCCTGCTGGTCACCGAAAGCGGCATCCTGAGCCCTGAAGATGTCCGGCGCATGCGGGATGCGCAAGTGAACGCCTTCCTGGTGGGCGAGGCCTTCATGCGGGCCAGCGAGCCCGGCTTGGCCTTGTCCCAACTGTTTGCCTGATGGCCTGATGTCGCTTGCCAAGGGTCAGCAAAGTCTGGATTTCCAGGGCATCCCTCCAGCGGCACAGACGCTGTTGGCTTGGCCCCCCGATCTGCAGGCGCTGGACGCGGGGTGGAAGTCTTTGGTCGGTGATTTCCTCTGCGCACCGGCCGGTCAGGCTTTGTCGGCCCGTCTGGCCCAAGCGCTGGCTGCCGGGAAAACCATTTACCCGCCAAAGCCGTTTCGGGCGCTGAGCCTGACCCCCCTGAGCCAGGTGCGCGTGGTGATCCTGGGGCAAGACCCTTACCACGGCCCCGGGCAAGCAGAGGGCTTGGCCTTTTCCGTGGCGCCCGGCGTGCCTGTGCCCCCCAGTTTGCGCAATATCTTCAAGGAGTTGCACACCAGCCTGCAACTGCCCACGCCCGCCGATGGCTCCTTGGTCCGCTGGGCCAAGCAGGGGGTTTTGCTGCTCAACACCAGCCTGACCGTCGAATCTGGCCAGGCCGCCAGCCATGCTGGGTGGGGCTGGGAGGTGTTGACCGATGCCCTGGTCACGGCCGTGGCCCAAAACCCTCTGCCGGTGGTGTTTTTGTTGTGGGGCGCGCATGCGCAGAGCAAAAAAACCCTGCTGGACGCCGTGCCGGGTTCTTCCAGGCATCTGATCTTGCAGGCCAACCACCCGTCGCCCCTCTCGGCTGCCCGGCCGCCTGCGCCTTTTTTGGGCTGCGGTCACTTCGGGCTGACCAACCGTTTTTTGGCCGATTGCGGCGAAAAAATCATCGACTGGTGAAAAGTTCTGCCCGATCTTGCGGCACCTTGGAAAAAGATGGCATAATCTAAGACTCGCTTCTGGAGGGGTGCCCGAGTGGCTAAAGGGGGCAGACTGTAAATCTGTTGGCTTACGCCTACACTGGTTCGAATCCAGTCTCCTCCACCAGCAAACTGGCTAACGTCGGATTGATTTGAGCAATTGGAAATGGTTCCAAGCATTGGCGTTGCACGGACCGTGCAGCGCAATCAGTGCGGGAGTAGTTTAATGGTAGAACCTTAGCCTTCCAAGCTAATGACACGGGTTCGATTCCCGTTTCCCGCTCCAGTGTGCCGACGAGTTTGTCAGAAGTTTCGCCCTTGTGGCTCAGTGGTAGAGCACTCCCTTGGTAAGGGAGAGGTCGCGGGTCCGATTCCCGCCAAGGGCACCAGTTTTGGGGCGCGCAATGCAAATTGTGCGCCCTACGTCTTGGTTGTTGACCACCACTTTTCGGAGTCGAAGAAATGGCAAAAGAGAAATTTGAACGGACCAAGCCCCACGTGAACGTGGGCACCATCGGTCACGTTGACCACGGCAAAACCACACTGACAGCGGCCATCACCACCGTGCTGGCGGCCAAGTTTGGCGGTGCGGCCAAAGC
>JAIXXW010000295.1 GCA_027490555.1 Comamonadaceae bacterium
GCGCTGAAGGGCACACCTGCACTGGCCGCCGCGCCCTTGAGGCCGTCGACCAGACTTTGGGTTCTGGCGCTCAAGGCTTCCCAGAAGCCGGGCTTGGCGATCTCGCGCAGCGTGGTCAGGCCGCAGGCGGTGGCCACTGGGTTGCCACTCAAGGTGCCGGCCTGGTAGACCGGGCCGGTCGGGGCCAATTGGGACATGATCTCGCGCGGACCGCCAAAAGCCGCCAGCGGCATGCCGCCGCCAATCACCTTGCCGAGCACCGTCATGTCGGGCTTGAAGCCGGGAATGGCTTGGGCGTACACACTTTGTGCACTGCCCAAAGCGACACGAAAGCCGGACATGACTTCGTCAAACACCAGCAAGGCGCCGTGCTGTGTGCACAGCTCGCGGCAGCGCCGCATGAAGGGCACGCTGGCCCGCACAAAGTTCATGTTGCCGGCAATCGGCTCGATCATCACGCAAGCCAGGTCCTGGCCATGCTGGGCAAAGGCCTCTTCGAGCTGTGCGATGTTGTTGTATTCGAGCACCAGGGTGTCGCGCACCACCTCGGGCGGCACGCCCGCGCTGGTGGGGTTGCCAAAAGTGGCCAGACCCGAGCCGGCCTTGACCAGCAAGGCGTCGGCATGGCCGTGGTAGCAGCCTTCGAACTTGATGAATTTGCTGCGGCCGGTGGCGCCACGCGCCAGGCGCAGGGCACTCATGCCCGCTTCGGTGCCCGAGCTGACCAGACGCACCATGTCCATGGACGGCACGTGTTTCAGGATTTCTTCGGCCAGCTCGATCTCGCGTTCGGTGGGGGCGCCGAACGAGAAGCCATCGAGCGCCGCTTTTTGCACCGCTTCGAGCACGGCCGGGTGGCCGTGGCCCAGGATCATCGGGCCCCAGGAGCCGATGTAATCGATGTATTTCTGGCCATTCGCGTCCCAGAAATAGGCGCCCTGGGCGCGCTGCACAAAACGCGGTGTGCCACCCACGGCGCGAAAGGCGCGCACAGGAGAATTGACGCCGCCGGGAATCACCTGGGCTGCGCGCTCAAAAAGGGTCTGGTTGTGGTCGCTCATGTGGGGTCTCAGTGTTTGGTTTCGCTGAAAGGCACTTCAAAATAATCGGCCCCAGGCGGGGTTTCAGAGGCTTCGTCGTCCGCGTCTTCGCCCTCGGGCAAGGCCCAGAACAGGCGGTCCGGGATGACCTGACCCATGCCGGGGCGAAAGCCCTCGTCCAGACAGCGGTCCAGGTAATGCAGGGCTTCGCTGCTGGCTTCGGGCAGGTCCATGCCCGTGGCCAGCAAGGCCGCCAGCGCCGCGGTCAGCGTGTCGCCTGCACCTGCAAACACGGCTTCGATGCGTTCAAACTTTTCGTGGCCCAGCACGGTTTCGGGCGAGGCCAAAACATTGTCCATGTGTTGCTCGGGCAAGGGCAGACCGGTCACCAGGGTGTAGGGCACGCCCAGCTCGGAGGCCGCTTTGGCGATGTCGCGGGGGCCGGGGTTGCGCTCGCCGGCCCAGTCGGGCAGCAACCAGCGGCGCAGTGTGCTGTGGTGGCCCACCAGCACACTGGTTTGCGGCAGCAGCAATTCGCGAAAAGCGTCCAGGTAGGCATCGATCTTGTCTTCTTCCCACCATGACAAATTCGGCATGTAGGCCACGACCGGTACGCCAACGTAGTCGTCGCAGAGTTCGGCGATCACGGCCAGGCTCTCTGGGGTGCCGACAAAACCCACCTTGATGACCTGCACAGGCACGTCTTCGGCCACAGCCCGGGCCTGGTCGTGCACCGCCTCGTCGTCCAGGGCAAAAAAGTCGGTGATGCCGCTGGTGTCGCGCACATAAGTGCCGGTGCAAATCGGCAGGCCATGCGCGCCCACCGAGGCCATGGCCACCGCGTCACAGCCTAAGCCACCGGCGCCGCTGGGGTCGTTCGCATTGAATGACAGCACGCAGGCCAAAGAGACCGATTCGTCGTCGGCCTGGGCGGTCTCAGTGTCGGAACGGTCTGGGCGGGGGTCGGTCATTCAAAAGTCGAAACTCAGGGGCTTCGGGTCCGGTGCAAGGGTGGCCTGTGGGCAGCCCGATACAATCAATTCATTCTATTCGACTCTCTGATTGCGACACTGTGATGGAACACAAAACTTGGATGTGCCTGATTTGCGGCTGGATCTACGACGAGGCCGCGGGCGACCCCGAGCACGGCATTGCGCCCGGCACCAAATGGGAAGACGTGCCCATGAACTGGACATGCCCCGAGTGCGCGGCCCGCAAGGAAGACTTCGAGATGGTGGCCATCTGATCAGTCTGGCTTTTTCTTGACCACCGCATACCGGGCCAGGGTTTTCTCCCGGGCCTGGGCGTGGTCCACGATGGGGGCGGGGTAGGTCTTGCCGATCACCACCCCGGCCGCCTGCAGTTCCACGGGCTGGGCCAGCCAGGGGGCGTGCAGCGCAGCAGGGGGCAGCCCCGCCAGCTCGGGCAGGTAGCGGCGGATGAACTTGCCTTCGGGGTCGAATTTCTCGCTCTGGCTGATCGGGTTGAAGATGCGGAAGTACGGTTGTGCATCGCAACCGCTGGAGCTGGCCCATTGCCAGCCGCCGTTGTTGGCCGACAGGTCAAAGTCGTTCAGGTGCGTGGCGAAATAGCGTTCGCCCCAACGCCAGTCGATGCCCAAATCCTTCACCAAAAAGCTCGCCACCACCATGCGCAGGCGGTTGTGCATGTAGCCGGTCTGGTTGATCTGGCGCATGGCCGCGTCCACCAGCGGGTAACCGGTGCGCGCTTGGCACCAGGCGTCAAACAGGCGGTGGGCATGGGGGCCATGCTCCCACTGGATGGCGTCGTAGTCGGGTTTGAAGCTCTTGCCCTGACCCACCTGCGCAAAGTTGTGCAGCACTTGCACATAGAAGTCGCGCCAGATCAATTCGGACAACCAGACACCGGCCCCCACGCTGCCAGCCAGCATGCGCGGGTGCGCCTCGCGCGCCAGCTGACGGATCGACACCGTGCCAAAGCGCAAATGCACGCTCAGGTAGCTCGGGCCTTTGACGGCCGGGAAGTTGCGCGTGTCCTCGTACTGGTCGATGCGGGTCAAAAAGTCCTGCAGCAAGGCCTGGGCGCCCGACTCGCCGGTGGGGATTTTCAGCGTCTGCAGGTTGGTGGTCTCAAAGCCGATGTCTGCCAGACGGGGGACCGGCAGGGCCAGGGCCTCAGGGCGCGGTGCCAGACGGTGCGCCATCGGGGCCACCGTATGGTCTCGCAGGTCATCTGGTATGACTTTTTTCAACCAGGCGTTTTTGTAGGGGGTGAAGACACTGAAGGGCTTGGCCGACTGGGTCATCACTTCGTGGCGTTCAAAGACCACATGGTCCTTGAAGGTGTGCAGCACGATGCCGTGCTCGGCCAGATGACCGCGCACCTGGATGTCGCGTTGCAGCGCCAGCGGTTCGTCGTCGTGGTTGGCAAACACCGCCAGGGCCTGCAGGTGCTGGGCCAGTTTGACGATTTTGTCCTTGGCCACGCCGTGGCGCACGATCAGACCGGCCTGGGGGTGACCCGCCAGTTCGCGCAAGCGGGCATCGACTTCGACCAACGATTCCCGGATGAACTCGACCCGCCGGTCGGCGCGGGGCAGGGCGTCCAGGATCTCGGTGTCAAAAACAAAGGCCACATGCACCCGCTGGCAGTGGGTCAGGGCGTGGTGCAGGGCGGCGTGGTCACTCACGCGCAGATCGCGGCGCAGCCACACAAGGCCGCAGGAAAAAGAGGTTGCCATCGGTGTTTGCCAGCTTGTGTCCCACAATGCGCCCATGAACCCATCCAGCGGGACGGGACCGCTAAAATCGGGGCATGACCGATTGTGCCTCCATCGACCTCAAGCATCATTTCCTGATCGCCATGCCCGGGTTGGAAGACGAGACATTCGCCCGCAGCGTCATCTATTTGTGCGAGCACAGCCCGCGCGGGGCCATGGGCCTGATCATCAACAAGCCCGCCGCCATCAGCATGCGCCACCTGTTTGACAAGGTGGACCTGCCCTTGCGCCGCGAAGACCTGGTGGAATGCCCGGTCGGTCATGGCGGCCCGGTGCAGACCGAGCGCGGCTTTGTCCTGCACGAACCCCTGCAGCCCCAGCCCGCCGAGCTCGAGGGCCCGGTCTACGCGTCCACCCTGACCGTTCCGGGGGGTCTGGAGATGACCACATCGCGGGACGTGCTCGAAGCCCTGTCTTCCGGTGTCGGCCCGCGCCGGGTGCTGGTCACCCTGGGCTATGCGTCCTGGGGCGAGGGGCAGCTCGAGTCCGAGCTCGGCGAAAACGCCTGGCTGACGGTGCCGGCATCGGCCGAGCTGGTGTTCGATGTCCCCATGGCCGAGCGTTACGACCGCGCCTTGGACCTGCTCGGCCTCAAAAGCTGGATGCTCTCGCCAGACGCGGGGCACGCATGAGCCAGGCCCGTGAGAGCACCGTCCCCGCGCAGCAGCAGACTTTTCTGGCTTTGGATTTTGGCCTGAAGCGCACGGGCGTGGCCGTGGGCAACCGCCTGATGAAAACCGCCACACCCCAGGGCACCATCGCGGCCGAAGGGGACGCGCGCTTCGAGCACATTGCCCAACGCATAAAGGAGTGGCAGCCCGATGCGCTGGTGATCGGTGTTCCGACGCACCCCGACGGTGGCGAACACGACAACACCCGGCGCGCTCGCAAATTTGGCCGCCAGCTGCGCGGCCGCTTTGGCCTGGCGGTGTACGAGGTGGACGAGCGTTACAGCACCACCGAAGCCCATGCGCAGGGGGCCAAAGACGCCGATGCCGCAGCAGCGGCCATCATTTTGGAACAATTTTTAAGGAACTTGCCATGAGCGCCTTGGCTTTGGATGCGGAGGCCCTGTACCAGGAACTGCTGCGCGCGGTGCGCGGCCTGGTGCGTGCCGACACCCGCCTGGTGGGCATCACTTCGGGCGGGGCCTGGCTGGCCCAGCGCCTGCAGCGCGACCTGGGGCTGAGCGGCGAATCGGGCCAGGTCTCCTCGGTCATGCACCGCGACGACTTTGCCCAGCGGGGGCTGTCGGCCGGGGGCCAGACCAGCCTGCCGTTCGAGGTGGATGGGGCCGACATCCTGGTGCTCGACGATGTGCTCTACACCGGGCGCACCATCCGCGCCGTGCTCAACGAGCTGTTTGACTACGGTCGCCCGGCCCGGGTGCGGCTGGCCGTGTTGGTCGACCGGGGAGGGCGTCAGTTGCCCATCCAAGCCGACTATGCCGCCGTGCGCGTGAGCCTGCCCGAGACGCAGTCGCTGGCGCTGGCCCGCGATGCCCAGGGGCGATTCAGTTTCGAGGTGGAGACCTCAGCCCCGCTTTCTTGAAAGCGCCGCCACAAGCCACGAGGTCAGAACAACATGCTCTACAAACGCAACAACCCCCAACTCAACCAGCACGGCGAGCTGATCCACCTGCTGTCCACCGAAGGCCTGTCCAAGGACATCCTCACGCACATCCTGGACACCGCGCAGGGCTTTGTCAGCGTCAGCGACCGCGAGGTCAAGAAAGTCCCGCTGTTGCGCGGCAAAAGTGTGTTCAACCTGTTCTTTGAAAACAGCACCCGCACCCGCACCACCTTCGACATCGCGGCCACCCGCTTGTCGGCCGATGTCTACACCCTGGACATCGCCCGCTCGTCGGCCAGCAAGGGCGAGACGCTGCTCGACACAATCGCCAACCTGAGTGCCATGGCCGCCGATATTTTTGTGGTGCGCCACAGCGAATCGGGCGCGCCTTACCTGATCGCCCAGCATGTGGCGCCCCATGTGCACGTGGTCAATGCGGGGGATGGTCGCCACGCCCACCCTACCCAGGCGCTGCTGGACATGTACACCATCCGGCACTACAAGAAAGACTTTGCCAACCTCACCGTGGCCATCGTGGGCGATGTGCTGCACTCGCGGGTGGCGCGCTCGGACATCCACGCCCTGACCACGCTGGGCTGCGCCGAGGTGCGGGTGGTCGGCCCCAAAACCCTGGTGCCAGCCGACATGGCCCAGATGGGGGTGCGGGTGTTCAACACCCTCGAAGAAGGCATCCAGGGCTGCGATGTGGTGATCATGCTGCGGCTGCAAAACGAGCGCATGAGTGGCGCACTCCTGCCCTCCAGCCAGGAGTATTTCGAGAGCTTTGGTCTCACGCCCGAAAAACTGCAACGGGCCAAGCCCGACGCCATCGTCATGCACCCGGGGCCGATCAACCGGGGCGTTGAAATCGACTCGGCCGTGGTGGACGGCCAGCAAAGTGTGATCCTGCCGCAGGTGACGTTTGGGATCGCGGTGCGCATGGCCGTGATGAGCATCGTCGCCGGCAACGAGGCATAAGGAAAGAGCATGAAGATCCTGATTCAGCATGGTCGCGTGATCGACCCGGCCAGCGGTTTTGACCAAACCGTGGATGTGGCCATGGCGGCGGGCCGCATCGTGGCGATGGGCCAGGTGCCTGCCGACTTCAGTCCCAACCGCGTGATCGATGCCCAGGGCTGCATCGTGGCCCCAGGTTTGGTGGACTTGGCCGCGCGTTTGCGTGAACCCGGCCAGGAACACGCGGGCATGCTCGAGAGCGAGTTGGCCGCGGCGGTGGCCGGTGGCGTGACGAGCCTGGTGTGTCCCCCCGACACCGAACCGGTCCTGGACGAGCCTGGGCTGGTGGAGATGCTGCGCTACCGCGCCGAGAAATTGCACCAGGCCCGCGTGCTGCCGTTGGGCGCGCTCACGGTGGGCCTGCAAGGCGAGGTGCTGACCGAAATGGGCCAGCTGACCGCGGCCGGTTGTGTGGGCTTCAGCCAGGCCGAAGTGCCGATCCCCAGCACACAGGTGCTGCAACGCGCCTTGCAATACGCCAGCACCTTTGGTTTCACCGTTTGGCTGCGCCCCCAGGAGCTGCACCTGGGCAAGGGCGTGGCCGCCAGCGGCCCGTTGGCCACGCGCATGGGCCTGTCGGGCGTGTCGGTGGCGGCCGAAACCATCGCCTTGCACACGATTTTTGAACTGGTCCGGGCCACCCGGGCGCGCGTCCACCTGTGCCGCATCAGCAGCGCTGCGGGTGTCGAGTTGGTGCGCCAGGCCAAGGCCGAGGGCCTGCCGGTGACGGCCGACGTGAGCATCAACTCCCTGCACCTGACCGATGCCGACATGGGCTTTTTTGACAGCCGTGCGCGCCTGACGCCCGTGTTGCGCCAGCAGCGCGACCGGGAAGCCCTGCGCGCAGGGCTGGCCGATGGCACGCTGGACGTGCTGGTGTCCGACCACACCCCGGTCGATGCCGATGCCAAGGCCCTCCCGTTTGCCGAGGCCGAACCTGGCGCCACCGGCATGGAGCTGCTGTGGAGCCTGGCGCTCAAATGGGGGCAGGAAGCCGGTCTGCCTGTGGCCCAGGTGCTGTCGCGCATCACCGCCGATCCTGCCCGTGTGCTGGGCACCACGCTCGGTCCTTTGCAAGACTCGGTGGGCCACCTGGCCGTGGGGGGCGTGGCCGATGTCTGCGTGCTGTCCACGCAAGGTCATTGGCTGGTGGGCGACGCCGCGCTGCGCAGCCAGGGCAAGAGCACGCCGTTTTCCGGCTACGAATTGCCCGGGCGCGTGCTGGCCACCGTGGTGGCCGGGCAAGTGGCTTTCGAAGCGCCCTGAGCGCAGGGTGCTGCAAGGGCATGGGGTCTTGGATCGCGGTCTGGAAATTCCTGCGCGGCCTGTGGCATGTGCTGCGGGGCTTGTGGACCATCTGGCTGCGTTTCCCGCAGCTCAGCGCCGAGCAGCGCGAAATGCGTGTGCAGGCCTGGGCGCTGCAGTTTCTGGCGCTCTGGGGCATCCACCTGCAGGTTGTGGGTCAGCCGGTGGCCCAGGGTCCTGCCCTGATGGTGGCCAACCACATCTCTTGGCTGGACATCCTGGTCATCCATGCCGCCAGGCACTGCCGGTTTGTCTCCAAATCCGACATCCGCGCCTGGCCACTGGTGGGCCTGTTGGCCACCGGCGCTGGTACCCTTTACATTGAACGCAGCAAGCGCAGGGATGCCCTGCGCATGGTCAAGGACATGGCCGATGCGATGCGCAAGGGCGACGTGGTGGCGGTGTTTCCCGAGGGCACGACCAGCGACGGCCGCGCCTTGCTGCCTTTTCATGCCAACCTGATCCAGGCCGCCATCGAGGCGGATGCCCCGGTGCAGCCCATGTCCCTGAAATTCATCGATGCCCAGACCGGCGAGACCAGTTTTGCGCCGTGCTACATCGGCGACGACACCCTGATCGGCTCGGTCTGGCGAACCCTGAAAGCCGGCCGCATCGAAGCCGTGGTGCATTTTGGCCAGCCGCAAGCCGCCCAGGGCCGGGACCGCCGCGCCTGGGCGCAGGACCTGCGCCAGGACATCCTGCGCTTGCGGGACGAAGACAGCCAGTCCGGGGGCAGCGCTTCGGCGGGGTGAATCGGCACGGGTGGGGTGACAACCCGCGCCAAGGTTTTCAAACCAATTTGACGGGTTGGTATTTCGGGTCGGTGTGCTCGCAAGCCTGCGCTTTGGCACAGGGCATCTGGCACAGTTCGTGGTCGGTGACCGGGCAGGTGCGGTTGAAAGTCACCACATGGTCCACTTCGGCACGGATGCCGATCCATTCGCCCAACTTGTGGTCATGGTGGCTGGGCACATGGGCCATCAGCAAATCGCCACTGGCCAGGCGCAAGGTGTACAAAAATTCCGAGCCGCGAAACGCCTTGCGGATGATTTCCGCCTTCACCGGGGCATCGTCGTCGTGCACGATGTCGTCGGCGCGCAGCAGCACATCGCACTGGCCACCTTCGAACATGCAGGGCAGGGGGCATTCGGCCACGTCCCGGAGTTCGCCCACCGGGGTGCTCACCAGGATCTGCCCATCCACTTCGCGCAAGGTTGCGGGCGTGAACACGCCATGCCCGATGAAATCGGCCACAAAGCGTGTGGCCGGGCGGTGGTAGAGGCTGTAGGCATCGTCCCATTGGTGCAGCCGACCCTCGTTCATGACGCCGATCACATCACCGATGGCAAAGGCTTCGAGCTGGTCGTGCGTGACCAGCAAGGCGGTGGCCTGTGCGGCTTTGAGGATGTTGCGCACCTCCTGGGCCAGCCGTTCGCGCAGATCGATGTCCAGGTTGGA
>JAIXXW010000242.1 GCA_027490555.1 Comamonadaceae bacterium
GCCATGATGGACGTCACGATACAGAATTTTGAAGCCGAGGTGATCGAAGCCTCCATGACCACGCCCGTGCTGGTGGACTTTTGGGCACCCTGGTGCGGCCCCTGCAAATCGCTCGGCCCAGTACTCGAGCGGCTGGAAATCGCCTACGAGGGCCGCCTCAAGCTGGTCAAGATCAACTCCGATGACGAACAGCAGCTGGCCCACGCCTTTGGCATCAAAAGCATCCCGACCTGCGTGTTGCTGAAAAACGGCCAGCCGGTCGACGGCTTCATGGGCGCCATGCCCGAGGGACAGATCCGGAAATTCCTGGACAAACACCTGCCCGCCGCCGAGGAACTGCAAGCCCAGGCCGCCGCCGAGGAAGCCCAACAACACCTGCAGTCGGGGGATGCGCACAGTGCCCGCGCCGCCCTGGAGCAGGCCCTGGCCACCGACCCGGGCAATGACGACGCCCGTTTTGACCTGGTGAAACTGCTGATCGGCCAAGGCGAGTTGGACGAAGCCGCCGCCTTGCTGGCACCGGCCATGGGCCGCATCCCGGTCCCGCTGCGCTTTGAGGCCCAAACCCAATGGCTCAACGCCCTGGAGTTCGTGACCAACGACCCCCGCGGCCAATGGGATCTGGCCAAGTTTGACGAACTGATCAGCCAAAACAAGCGCGACTTTGAAACCCGCTTTGCGAAAAGCCGGTTGCTGATCGCTGTAGGTCAGTGGGAGGCGGCGATGGACGAGCTGCTGGAAATCATCATGCGCGACAAAAAGTGGGATGAGGAAGCGCCGCGCAAAACCTTTGTGGCCCTGCTGGAGTTGATGACCCCGCCCAAACCCAAAACGCAAGACACCACTGGTAAGTCGGCCGGCGGGATCGAGCTCATGGGCCAAGCCGCCGTGCCCGAAGACCCGCTGCTGGCCCTGATCTCCAGCTACCGCCGCAAGCTGAGCATGGCGCTCAACTGAACGCGTGCCAACCCCGACAACGAAGCCCGCGTCTGTGCAGACAAGCAGACCTTGCGGGCTTTTTCACAAAGGTCCCAGAAAACCCCTCAGCGGGTGGCGCCGGCCTGGCGCTCGATGTCCCTGTGCATGCGCTGCAACAAGCCCAGGGCCATCAGCACCTCGCCGACCACGAACATCGGGCCCACCAGCAGGCCCACCAGGTCGTCCACAAAAGCGGGTTTGCGGCCCTCGAAATAGTGGCCAATGAACTGGAACAACCAGCCGAGCACAAACAGGCCCAGCCCCGCTTGCCAGACCGCCAGACCCAGGGCCTGCGCCACAGGCGGCACTTCATGGGCCAGCGCGATCAGCACACCGTTGACCGCCGAGGTGGCCACCCCCAGCAACACATCGCCACGGCTGAGGTACCACAAGCTGGTCAGCGCCCACATGGCCCAGGCCAGCGTCACGGTCTGGTCTGCCACCTGCCAGGACGGGCCCAGCAACAAAACACCCACGGCCAAAAAAATCAGCGGGATGCCCACCAGGTGGGTGGCGATGTTGCGGCGATCACGGTGGTAATGGGCGTACTGCACCATCAAGACGGTCGCGGGTCGAAACAGTGTCATGCCATCCTCTTGTCCGGGAGATGCCTCTGCAGGGCGCGTGGTGGCCGAACACCGTGCCACGTCGGTGTGCGACCCCTGCGCATTGTGGCGCGCCAGGCGCATCGGTCAAGGGGGTTTTCCTGCCCCCGGCACGCCGCCTGGGGCCTGCCAGCGCCTGCCGGGCGGCCGCACCAGGCCTCAGGCCATGAGCTTGCGCATGGCTTCTTCGTACTTGGCGGCCGTCTTCTCGATCACGTCCTGGGGCAGTCGGGGCGCGGGCGGGGTCTTGTCCCAGGGCTTGCCGTTGATCAGGACGCTTTCCAGCCAGTCGCGCAGAAACTGCTTGTCGTAACTGGGCGGGTTGGCCCCTTCCTGGTAGCTGTCGGCGGGCCAGTAGCGCGAGGAATCGGGGGTGAGCACCTCGTCCATCAGCACCAGCGTGCCCTCGGCGTCCAGGCCGAACTCGAACTTGGTGTCGGCGATCAGGATGCCTTTGGCGGCGGCGATGTCCCGCGCGGCCTCGTAAAGCCGGATGCTGATGTCGCGGATGCGGGTGGCCAGATCGGCGCCGATCATCTCCACCGTGCGCTCAAAGGTGATGTTTTCGTCGTGCTCGCCCACGGCCGCTTTGGCCGCAGGCGTGAAGATCGGCTGGGGCAGGCGGCTGGCGTTGTGCAGGCCTGCGGGCAGCGGCACGCCACACACGGCCTGGTGCTCCTGGTACTCCTTCCAGCCGCTGCCGGCCAGATAACCGCGCACCACCGCCTCGACCGGGATGGGCGTGAGGCGTTTGACCAGCATCGAGCGGCCCTGCACCTGGGCCACGTCCTGGGCACTGACCACGCTCTCGGGGGCATCGCCGGTCAGGTGAATCGGGCAGATGTTCAGGCCGCGCGGACCCAGCCGGTCGAACCAGAACAAGGCCATCTGTGTCAGCAAAACCCCTTTGCCCGGAATCGGCTCGCCCATGATCACATCAAAGGCACTGATGCGGTCGGAGGCCACCATCAAGATCCTGTCCTCGCCCACGGCATAGTTGTCACGCACCTTGCCACGCGCCAGCAAAGGCAAAGAGGTCAGGGCCGAAGTGTGCAGGGCAGAGGTCATGGCAAAGCTTGGGGACTGGAGCAAAAAGAAAAGGCCCGTTGAACCGGCAACGGGCCATCCGGCAGGGTCATCGCAGGCTCAGTGGACCACCTGGGCCAACTCGCCACGGGCATAGCGGGCCGCCACCACCTGCAGGCTGTCGCCCTTGATCTTGGCGGCCTGGCCTTCGCAGCCGAACTCCAGGTAGCGCTGTTTGCAGATTTGTTTGGCCGCTTCGCGGGCGGGCTTGAGCCACTCGCGGGCATCGAATTTGTCGGGGTTTTCAAACAAGAACTTGCGCACCGCCGCGGTCATGGCCAGACGGATGTCGGTGTCGATGTTGATCTTGCGCACGCCGAACTTGATGGCTTCCTGGATTTCCTCCACCGGCACGCCGTAGGTTTCCTTCATCTTGCCGCCGTATTGGTTGATCAGCGCCAGCAGCTCCTGCGGCACGCTGGACGAGCCGTGCATCACCAGATGGGTGTTGGGGATGCGGGCGTGGATTTCCTTGACCCGGGAAATCGCCAGGATGTCGCCCGTGGGCTTGCGGCTGAATTTGTAGGCACCGTGGCTGGTGCCAATGGCAATCGCCAAGGCGTCCAGACCGGTGGCCTGGACGAACTGGGCGGCTTCCTCGGGGTCGGTCAGCATCTGGCTGTGATCGAGCTTGCCTTCGGCGCCGATGCCGTCCTCTTCCCCGGCTTCGCCGGTCTCGAGGTTGCCCAGGCACCCCAATTCACCTTCGACCGACACCCCCACCCGGTGCGCCATCTCGACCACACGCCGCGTCACGTCCACGTTGTAGGCAAAGTCGGCCGGGGTCTTGCCGTCTTCGAGCAAGGAGCCGTCCATCATCACCGAGGAAAAACCGAGGTTGATCGCGCCCTGGCAGACCGCCGGGCTTTGGCCGTGGTCCTGGTGCATCACCAGCGGGATGTGGGGCCACTGCTCTGTGGCCGCCTGGATCAGGTGCTTGATGAAGGGCTCTCCCGCGTATTTGCGGGCACCGGCGCTGGCCTGCAGGATGACCGGGGCACCGACCTCGTCGGCCGCCGTCATGACGGCCTGGACCTGCTCCAGGTTGTTGACGTTGAACGCTGGAATGCCGTAGCCATTGACGGCCGCGTGGTCCAGCAGCTCGCGCATTGAAACGAGTGCCATGGTGTGATGTCCTGGGAAGTTGAAGGTTCTGCTGCGCCAGGGTGTCCCCGGCTGGTCACTGCGACGGATTTTAAAGGTTTCGGCCCGCCGCAAAACCGCATGCCCAAGCCCGGTCGGCGAAAACCAGGGGCCAGGCCCCCGGGGCGCACCGCTGCGCTCGGGCCGTGCCGGTGGGCGTCGCGGTGCTCAGCCGACCTTGCAGATTTTCAACATGTTGGTGCCACCGGGCGAGCCCATGGGCTCGCCACAGGTGATGGCATAGACATCGCCGGTTCCCACGATGTTGCGTTTTTTCAGGTGGGCTTCGGCTTCGATCAGCGCGGTGTCGCGGTCGGCGCTGGTGTCCATCAGCAGGGGGCGCACATTGCGGTACAGCGCCATCTTGCGCTGGGAAGACAGCTTGGTGGTCAGGGCATAAATCGGGATGTGCACCCGGTGGCGGCTCATCCACAAGGCGGTGGAGCCCGACTCGGTCATGGCCACGATGGCCTTGGCGCCCAGGTGGTGGGCGGTGAACAGGGCCCCCATGGCGATGGACTGGTCAATGCGGCTGAAGGTCTGGCCCTTGAAGTCGGCGTCCAGCGCGGGGTCTTCGGCGTTTTCGGCCGCCTCACAGATCTTGGCCATCTCCTCCACCGTCTCCAGCGGGTATTTGCCCGCAGCGGTTTCGGCGCTGAGCATCACGGCGTCGGTGCCGTCCAGCACCGCGTTGGCCACATCCGACACCTCGGCACGCGTGGGCACCGGGTTGGTGATCATGCTCTCCATCATCTGGGTGGCGGTGATGACCACCTTGTCGTGCACCTTGGCCAGCTTGATCATGCGCTTTTGCAGGGCCGGCACTGCGGCATTGCCCACCTCGACCGCCAGGTCACCCCGGGCGACCATGATGCCATCGCTGGCCTGCAAGATCGCCTCCAGGTGCGGGATGGCCTCGGCGCGTTCGATCTTGGCGATCAGACCGGTCTTGTGCCCGAACTCGGCACCGGCCACATTGCACAGCTGGCGGGCCATTTCCATGTCGGTGGCGTTTTTGGGGAAACTCACGGCCACATAGTCGGCCTTCAGACTCATGGCGGTCTTGATGTCGTCCATGTCCTTGGCGGTCAGGGCCGGCGCCGTCAGGCCGCCACCTTGTTTGTTGATGCCCTTGTTGTTGGACAGCTCGCCCCCCAATTTGACGGTGGTGAGCACTTGCTCACCTTTGACGGCATTCACGGTCAGCACGATCAGGCCATCGTTGAGCAAGAGCACATCGCCCGCCTTCACGTCGCGGGGCAGTTCCTTGTAATCCAGGCCGACGCCGTGCACATCGCCCGGCTCGGTGCGCGAGGCATCGAGCACAAAGGCCGCACCGGGCTCCAGCATGACTTTGCCCTCGGCGAATTTGCCCACCCGGATCTTGGGGCCCTGCAGGTCCGCCATGATGGCCACTTCGCGGCCCGCGCGCTGCGAGGCTTCGCGCACCAGCTGGGCGCGGTCGACATGGTCTTGCGCCTTGCCGTGGCTGAAGTTCAGGCGCACCACGTTGACACCGGCGCGGATCATGGCTTCGAGCAAAGCCGGGTCGCTGGAGGCAGGGCCGAGGGTGGCAACGATCTTGGTGGCACGGCGGGGCATGGGCAATCTCCGGGTTATTGGATTTCGATTCTCACACGAAATCTGGGGCATCCCGCTTTCTTGCAGGGTCAGACCACAGACCGCCACACATTCACCCAGCGCATTTGCTGTTTTTTAACCGCACTTTCCACCCAGATCGAGCCCGTTACCGACCGTTGCCCTTGGCAATACCCTTGAATTGACGTTTGTCAAGCCAAACCCTGGTCAAGCCGACTAAACTCCGGCATGAGTGTTTTACTTTGAAGCGCCATGACCGCCTTGCACACCCCGTCAGCCGATCAACCCATCGCCTTGGACCAGCCGCTGCCCCACCGCAAAACCCTGCGCGAGTGGCTGACCCCCCTGTCGCAACGCAGCACCCTGCGGGCTTTGCTCTTGCTGGCCTTCGACTACGCCTTGTTCCTGGCCTTGATTGCGGCCACCGTGCTGCTCGAATCCGTGTGGGCCAAGCTGCTGTGTGGCACCCTGGCCGGCTTTGTGATCGGGCGTCTTTTCGTGATCGGCCACGACGCCTGCCACCAGAGCCTGACGCCCCACCGCGAGCTCAACAAGGTGCTCGGGCGCATCGCCTTCTTGCCCTCGCTCACCCCTTACAGCCTGTGGGACACCGGCCACAACGTGGTGCACCACGGCTACACCAACCTCAAGGGCGTGGATTTTGTCTGGACACCGCTGACGGCCGAAGAGTTTGCCAGCCTGAACCCTCTGCAGCGCCTGCTACAGCGCGCTTACCGCAGCGGCTGGGCGCCTGGCCTGTATTACATGGTTGAAATCTGGTGGAAGCGGGAATTCTTTCCCAACAAAACCCACATGCCCACACGCCGTCCGATCTTCTTCAAGGACAGCCTGCTGGTCACTATTTTTGGCGCCTTGTGGGTGGCCGCGGTCACGGCGGCGGCCTTGTCCACCGGCCAATCGGTGCTGCTGTCCTTGACCATGGGCGTGCTGATCCCCTTCTTTTTCTGGAACACCATGATCGGCTTTGTGGTCTATGTGCACCACA
>JAIXXW010000249.1 GCA_027490555.1 Comamonadaceae bacterium
CGGGTTTTGGACAAAAGGGAGTGGAGAACAGGTTTCAAAGACGCATCCTGTGGGGTCGAAATCGGTGTCGAAGGCCACAGTGTAAACAAATAAAAAAAGTCACGCAAGAACAATAACTTGCGTGACTTTATTCATGCGACATACTAAAGAGTTGCATCAGCCCTGCGCGGCCACCCGGTCCGCCTTGCTGTGCAATTTGTTGAGGGCACTGAGGTAGGCTTTGGCAGAGGCCACGACGATGTCCGGGTCGGAACCCACGCCGTTGACCACGCGCCCACTGTTTTGCAAACGCACGGTCACTTCGCCTTGGCTCTCGGTCGAGCCGCTGATGGCGTTGACCGAATACAGCACCATTTCCGCACCACTTTTGACGTGGGATTCGATGGCTTTCAATGAAGCGTCCACCGGGCCGTTGCCATCCGACTGGCTGCGCACCTCTTTGCCGTCCACGGTGAAGACCACCGAAGCATGGGGGCGTTCACCGGTTTCGCTGTGCTGGGCCATGGAAACAAACCCGTACTGTTCTTTTTCAGAGGTCACGCTCTCATCGCTGACCAAGGCCAGGATGTCTTCGTCAAAAATCTCGCTCTTGCGGTCTGCCAGCTCCTTGAACTTGGCAAACGCGTTGTTGATTTCGGTTTCACTCTCCAGGGTCACACCCAGGTCCTGCAGGCGTTGCTTGAAGGCGTTGCGGCCACTGAGCTTGCCCAGAACAATTTTGTTGGTGGTCCAGCCCACGTCCTCGGCACGCATGATCTCGTAGGTGTCACGCGCCTTGAGAACGCCATCTTGGTGGATGCCGGAGGCATGCGCAAACGCGTTCGCCCCGACCACCGCCTTGTTGGGCTGCACCACAAAACCGGTGGTCTGGCTGACCATGCGGCTGGCCGCCACGATGTGGCTGGTGTCGATGCCAATGTCCAGGCCAAAATAGTCGCGCCGCGTCTTCACCGCCATGACCACCTCCTCGAGCGAGCAGTTGCCGGCACGCTCGCCCAGACCGTTGATGGTGCACTCGACTTGGCGGGCCCCCCCAATCTTGACGCCCGCCAAGGAGTTGGCCACCGCCATGCCCAGGTCGTTGTGACAGTGCACCGACCAGATGGCCTGGTCCGAGTTGGGGATGCGCTCGCGCAAGGTGCGGATGAATTCGCCATACAACTCAGGCACCGCATAGCCGACCGTGTCCGGCACGTTGATGGTGTTGGCGCCCTCGGCGATCACGGCTTCAAGGATGCGGCACAGGAAGTCCATGTCGCTGCGGTAGCCGTCTTCCGGGCTGAACTCGACATCGCCCACCAGGTTGCGGGCGAAACGGACCGACTGCTTGGCCTGCTCGAACACCTGGTCCGGCGTCATGCGCAGCTTCTTTTCCATGTGCAGGGGAGACGTGGCGATGAAGGTGTGGATGCGCCCGCTGTTGGCCCCTTTGAGGGCCTCGGCTGCTCGGGCAATGTCGCGGTCATTGGCCCGCGACAAGGAGCAGACGGTGGAATCCTTGATCGCATCGGCGATGGATTTGACCGCCTCGAAGTCGCCATTGGAACTGGCGGCAAAACCGGCTTCGATCACGTCCACACGCAGGCGCTCCAGTTGGCGCGCGATGCGCAGCTTTTCCTCGCGGGTCATGGAGGCTCCGGGTGATTGCTCGCCGTCGCGCAAGGTGGTGTCGAAAATAATCAGTTTGTCAGCCATGTTCACTCCTGGTCAAAACCCGCAAGTTCAAGCAAAAAATGCAAAAGGCCCGTTGCGGATGGCATACGGGCCTTCAGGGACAATGTTTGCGTGCGCTACACATCCCGCCCGTGGGGCGCTAGCAGTAGTGCAAACAGATCAAAGTTCATGAAAACACTGTAGCACAGTTCTCGGGCGGCTTTGTCGTGCAGTTGACATCACTGGTGCAAGCCACGCTCTTCCGGTTCATCGGTGGACATGCTGATCATGCTGGTGGGCTGGCCCTTGGCCTTGCGCCAGACATACACCACATAGCCGCTCAAGCCGTAAGCCACGAACAGGCCAAACAGCACCGTGGGCGGGTCGATGTTGACCGCAGCGATGCCCAGCGCCACCAGCACCAAGGTGGCAAACGGCACACTTTTTTTCATGTGCATGTCTTTGAAACTGTAAAACGGGACATTGGTGACCATGGTCAGCCCCGCAAACATGCACACCGAAAACATGCCCCAAGAGACCGCTTTGGGTGACACATCGTTTTCAAACATGATCCAGACGAAACCCATGACCAAGGCGGCAGCAGCGGGCGAAGGAAGCCCCTGGAAATAACGCCTGTCCACCACCCCGGTGTTCACATTGAAACGCGCCAGACGCAGCGCTGCGCAGGCGCAATACACGAAAGCGGCAATCCATCCCCATCGCCCCAATTCCTTCAAGGTCCAGACATAGGCGATCAGCGCCGGGGCTGCACCGAAAGACACCATGTCAGACAGCGAATCCATCTGCTCGCCAAAAGCGCTTTGGGTGTTGGTCATGCGGGCCACACGGCCATCCAGGCTGTCGAGCACCATGGCACTGAAAATGCCTATGGTGGCCAACTCAAAACGCCCGTTGATGGCCATGACGATGGCATAAAACCCGGCAAACAGCGCGGCCAGCGTGATCATGTTGGGCAACATGTAGATGCCCTTGGACGGCTTGCGCGCGGCCACCGGTGCTTCCGCTTCCTCGGCGCCGTCGTTTCCATTTGTTTTGCTCATCGTCATTTCCTGTTGCTGTGAACCGATCCCATCCCTGGTGAGCCAAGTTTAAAGTAGCCCGGCAGCACAAGAAAAAGGCCACACAAGTGGCCTTTTCCCCAAACGGCAAACTGCCAGATCAGTTGCGGCTCTTGTCGACCAGCTTGTTCTTGGCAATCCAAGGCATCATGGCGCGCAGCTGGGCGCCCACCACCTCGATGGAGTGCTCGGACGTCAGGCGACGGCGGGCGGTCATGCTGGGGTAGTTGGTGCGGCCTTCCAGGATGAACATCTTGGCGTATTCACCGGTCTGGATGCGCTTCAAGGCGTTGCGCATCGCGACGCGCGACTGCTCGTTGATGACCTCTGGACCTGTCACGTACTCGCCGTATTCGGCGTTGTTCGAGATCGAGTAGTTCATGTTGCCGATCCCCCCCTCGTAGATCAGGTCCACGATGAGTTTCAACTCGTGCAAGCATTCGAAGTAGGCCATTTCAGGGGCGTAGCCGGCTTCCACCAGGGTTTCATAACCCATCTTGATCAATTCAACGGCACCACCGCACAGAACGGCCTGCTCGCCGAACAGATCGGTTTCGGTCTCTTCCTTGAAATTGGTCTCGATGATGCCGGCCTTGCCGCCACCGTTGGCCATGGCATAGCTCAGGGCCAAGGCACGGGCCTTGCCACTCTTGTCCTGGTGGATCGCGACCAGGTGGGGCACGCCACCCCCTTGGGTGTAGGTGTTGCGCACGGTGTGGCCCGGGGCCTTGGGTGCGACCATCCAGACGTCCAGGTCTTCGCGGGGCACGACCTGGTTGTAATGCACGTTGAAGCCGTGGGCAAAGGCCAGCGATGCGCCTTGCTTGATGTGGGGGGCCACGTTGTTGTTGTAGACCTCGGCAATTTGCTCGTCGGGCAAGAGGATCATGACCACGTCGGCGGCCTTGACCGCGTCGTTGACTTCCATCACGGTCAAGCCGGCTTTGCCGACTTTGTCCCAGGATGCGCCGCCTTTGCGCAGACCGACCACCACTTTGACGCCACTGTCGTTCAGGTTCTGGGCGTGCGCATGGCCTTGCGAGCCATAACCGATGATGGCCACGGTCTTGCCCTTGATGACGCTCAGGTCACAATCTTTGTCGTAATAAACTTTCACGGGGTTCTCCTTTTAAATAAACGGGTTCGATGGGTGGATTCAGACGCGCAGGATGCGCTCGCCGCGCCCGATACCGCATGCACCCGTGCGCACGGTTTCCAAAATGGCACTGCGGTCGATCGCCTCCAAAAAGGCGTCGTTCTTGGACTGGTCACCGGTGAGCTCGATCGTGTAGCTCTTGTCGGTGACGTCGATCACACGGCCACGGAAGATGTCGGCCATGCGTTTCATTTCTTCACGTTCTTTGCCAACGGCACGCACCTTGACCAGCATCAGCTCGCGTTCGGTGTAGGCGCCTTCGGTCAAGTCCACCACCTTCACCACCTCGATGAGGCGGTTCAGGTGTTTGGTGATCTGCTCGATGACGTCGTCAGAACCAGCGGTCTGGATGGTCATGCGAGAAAGACTGGGGTCTTCGGTGGGGGCCACGGTCAGGGACTCGATGTTGTAGCCACGTGCCGAGAACAAGCCCACCACGCGGGACAAAGCGCCCGCCTCATTTTCAATCAGTACAGCGATGATGTGTTTCATGTGTGATTCCTCTTTTTGCGACGACATGCAACCAGAAAAGTTTGGTCGCGTAAAACTGCCGTTTTTCGCCGCCCTCCCCTGCGCACGGTAATGCGCAGGCTTGGCGGGCAATAGATTCGTCCAGTTCAATTAAAGATCTTCAGAGCCCATCAGCATTTCGGTGATGCCTTTGCCCGCCTGAACCATGGGAAACACGTTCTCCGTGGGGTCGGTACGGAAGTCCATGAACACCGTGCGGTCCTTGAGCCTGCGGGCCTCGCGCAAGGCCGGTTCGACGTCTTCTGGACGCTCGATCAACATGCCCACATGCCCGAAAGCCTCGGCCAACTTCACAAAATCGGGCAGCGCGTCCATGTAGCTGTGGCTGTAGCGACCCGAATACTCGATCTCCTGCCATTGCCGCACCATGCCCAGGTAGCGGTTGTTCAACGAAAGCACCTTGATGGGGGTGTTGTACTGCAGGCAGGTTGACAGTTCTTGGATGCACATCTGGACCGAGCCTTCGCCCGTGACGCAAAACACCTCGCTGTCGGGTTTGGCCAGCTTGATGCCCATCGCATAGGGGATGCCCACGCCCATGGTGCCCAAACCGCCCGAGTTGATCCAACGGCGGGGCTCGTTGAACTTGTAATACTGCGCAGCCCACATCTGGTGCTGGCCCACATCGGAGGTGACATAAGCGTCGGCATCCTTGGTCATCCCCCACAAGGTTTCGATGACCTTTTGCGGCTTGATGACGAGGGTGTTTTGGCTGTCGTACTTCATGCAATCCCGGCTGCGCCAGCTTTCCACGGTCTCCCACCACTGCGCCAGTGCCTGGCTGTCGGGCTTGAGGCCCGAATCGCGGATCATGGCCATCAGTTCGATCAGCACATCCTTGACGTCACCCACAATCGGCACATCCACCTTGACACGCTTGGAAATGCTGGACGGGTCGATGTCGATGTGGATGATCTTGCGCTCATTTTGCGCAAAGTGCTTGGGGTTGCCGATCACGCGGTCGTCAAAGCGGGCCCCCACCGCCAGCAAAACATCGCAGTTTTGCATCGCGTTGTTGGCCTCCAGCGTGCCGTGCATGCCGAGCATGCCCAGGAAACGCCGGTCCGTGGCTGGAAAGGCGCCCAAACCCATCAGGGTGTTGGTGACCGGGAAATTCAAGATATCCACCAAGGCACGCAGTTCTGCGCTGGCATTGCTCATCAGCACACCGCCACCAGTGTAGATGTAAGGGCGCTTGGCCGACATGAGCAACTGCATGGCCTTGCGGATCTGGCCGCCATGGCCCTTGCGCACCGGGTTGTAGGAGCGCATCTCGACCTTGTCGGGGTAGCCGGTGAACAAGGCCTTGTTGAAAGACACGTCCTTGGGCACATCCACCACCACCGGGCCTGGACGACCGGTGCGGGCGATGTGGAAGGCTTTTTTCATGACCTCGGCCATGTCCTTGGCATCCTTGACCAGGAAATTGTGCTTGACGATGGGGCGGGTGATGCCCACGGTGTCGCACTCCTGGAAGGCATCCAGCCCGATGGCCGCCGTGGGGACCTGCCCGCTGATGATCACCATGGGGATGCTGTCCATGTAAGCGGTGGCGATGCCGGTCACGGCATTGGTCAGCCCAGGGCCAGATGTGACCAGGGCCACCCCCACCTGTCCGGTGGCGCGGGCATAGCCGTCGGCGGCATGCACGGCGGCTTGTTCATGCCGCACCAGCACGTGCTGGATGGTGTCTTGCTTGTAAAACGCGTCGTAGATGTGCAAAACGGCACCGCCGGGGTAGCCCCAGACGAACTCGACGTTTTCGGCCTGCAGGGCCTTGACCAGGATTTCTGCCCCGCGCAGCTCTTGTCCAGAGGCGGCGACAGACGAAGCGGATGCCATTTCGGCTTTGGTGATTTCCATATATTCAACCTTTGTGAATTTCTCTAACGAAAAACCTTGGGTGCCCCTGGGCGCGATTCTTGTGAAATGGCTTTGGGACTTAAGACCACAGACATGGGCACCAAACTGTAAATGTGCCGGACGGTGATCCGTTTGCTTTTTTTCAATTGCAACCCTGCATTATGGCACTGTTGTGAGCGGGGTGAGCCGGCCCGGACCCTGTTTCACCCTAGGTGCCATAATCACGCCTGCTCAAAAAGCGCTCTCCCCAGCATCAAAAAGCCCCTTCACCACAGGACACAGCAACGCTGTCATCAAGTTGGCCTCTGATACAGAACTGTCTGACTTTCTGAAAAGCACGGAGAGAAAAGCTTTCAAGCGGGCTTACTACCACGTGCGCGATGAAGAAGCGGCCCTGGACATCGTTCAGGACAGCATGATCAAGCTGTGCACCAACTATGCTGACAAGCCTTTGTCTGAAATCCCGCTCCTTTTTCAGCGGATTTTGTCCAACACGGTTTTGGACTGGTTCCGGCGCCGAAAAACCCGCCAAGCGCTTTTTTCCAACCAAGACGACCTGGAATTTGACGAAAGTCCGGTCCCTTTTGATGCCATGGATGTCTCCACCAGCGAAGCCGATCAAGCCTTCAGCCAGAGTGCAGAGCATTGGTTGGGACGGCTGCAGACCCTGGACCACATCGAAAAGGCCGTGATGAATTTGCCCGCCCGTCAACGGGAAGCCTTCCTGCTGCGTTACTGGGAGGAACTGGATGTGGCCGAAACTGCCGCAGTGATGGGTTGCTCCGAAGGCAGCGTGAAAACCCATTGCTCTCGCGCCATTTCGGCCCTGCAAAAAACCTTGTCAGAACAAGGCTTAAAACCATGACACGCTTGAACAAACACAGCACCGAAGAAGACCTGTTGGCGCGCAGCCTGATCCAGCAACTGGACCTGGCCACGCAGGACATCGGTCACGACATCAGCGAGCGCCTGCGGGTGGCCCGTCGCCTGGCCTTGAGTGCCCGCCCCGAGCCCGTCCGGCTCTTGAACTACAGAACGGCGCTGCAATCCCATGGATCGGCCCAGGGCCCCGGCGAAGGGCTCAACCTGTGGCGGATTCTGGCCTCGGCATTGCCCCTGATCGGTTTGGTCCTGGGGCTGGTCCTGGTGCAGATCGTCCAGCAAGAGCTCGTGGAAGACAATCTGGCAACGGTCGATTCGGCCATTTTGTTGGACGACTTACCGCCAGATGCCTACACCGACCCTGGTTTTGTGCAATTTCTGAAAATTCAACTGGTCCAACCCAACCGCCATGAATGACCTGGGTCTGCTCAGGCCCGCCTCATCGCCCCCACCGCTGGCCACTTCACTGCGCACACGTCCAACCAGGACGGCCCAGTGCCTGCTGGGCGTCTGCCTGGCCTGGTTCAGCCTGGGCTCTCTGGCACAAACCCCCCCCATTCCTGCATCCCCAACCCCCCTTGTGGCAGCGGAGTCCCCCGCCGCCGAAGCCCCCGTCAACCCGTCTTCTCCCGGCCCGAAAGAGCCCCTCAACCCGGTGGACAACCGCTCTGCAGCGCCTGCCGCGCCTGCCCCTGTCCTTTCCGAAGCCTGGTTGTCGCTGAGCAAGCGGCAAAGGCAAGCTCTGGCCCCCTTGAGCGACAAATGGGGGGAGTTGACACCGCAGCAAAAGCAAAAATGGCTGGCCTTGGCGCGCGGGTTCTACCAACTCACCGACCCCGAACAGGTGGTGCTGCACGGCCGCATGCGTGAATGGGCGGCCCTCAGTCCCCGGCAGCGCGCCTTGGCGCGCTTCAATTTCAACACCACCATGGCCTTGCCCATCGAGGACAAACGGGCCCAGTGGGAGGCCTATCTGCAGCTGTCGGACGATGAAAAGAGCAAGTTGACCTCTGGCCTCAAAGCCCCTTTGAAAAGCGGGGCACGCAACACCGGGGCCCCCAACAAACGCTTGATCAAACCGCCCCCCCTGCCCGCCGATGCCAACAAGGTCTTCCAGACCATTGCCCCCCGGCGGACCGTCCACCCCCAAACCCTCTTGCCTCAACCTCCTGGCTGAGTGGGCATTGCCGGTCGGCGACAATCGCTGTCTTTCGATGTGTTCCCACGCTGGCCCCATGGCCACCCCGCCTGGGCCGCAACCCCCTGAAGTGCACCCCACGCCCCCATGACTGCGCGCAAGCCTGAACCTCTTTCGACTCCCCCATTGTCGCCACCCGACGCCAGCCAGCTGGCCCTGAAGGCCCCTTCTTTGAAGCGGCGCATGGCCTGCTGGCTGTACGAAGGCATGTTGCTGTTTGGCGTGGTTTTCATGGCGGGCTATTTGTTTGGCACCCTGAGTCAGACGCGGCATGCCCTGGACAACCGGCCCGGCCTGCAGGCCTTTATTTTTTTGACGCTGGGCATCTACTTCACCTGGTTTTGGTACCGGGGACAGACCCTGGCCATGAAAACCTGGCACATCAAAGTGGTTTCGGCGCAGGGCGAACCCCTGACGCAACGCCGCGCCTTGCTGCGCTATTGCCTGAGCTGGGTGTGGTTTTTGCCACCCCTGGTGCTCTCCTTGCCCTGGGGCCTGTCACCCGGTCAGGTGGGTTTGCTCACCTTTTTCTGGGTCATGGTCTGGGCCCTGGCCAGCCGTTTTCAGAGCCAGCGACAGTTTTGGCATGACATCTGGGCAGGCACCCGGCTGGTCACCTCGCGCTGACATCCGATCCCCGTTTGCACCAACAGCCCGCCATGACCGCCCACGATGCCATCCACCCGGACCCGCAGGCCCAGCGCGCCCCCACCTTTTCGCTGTGCGTGTATTGCGGCTCCAAAACAGGACACTCCCCTGAATTCGCCCACATCGCCATCCAGGTGGGCACCTGGATCGGTCAGCACGGCGGGCAATTGGTCTATGGTGGCGGCCGCAATGGCTTGATGGGCCTGGTGGCCGAGTCCACCCTGGCCGCTGGCGGGACCGTGGTCGGCATCATCCCATCCGCTCTGGTTGAAAGGGAATGGGCCCACGACGGGTGCACCGAATTGCATGTGGTGGACACCATGCACGACAGAAAACGGCTCATGGCCGAAAAAGCCGATGCATTTTTGGCCCTGCCCGGTGGGATTGGCACCTTTGAAGAGTTGTTTGAAGTCTGGACCTGGCGCCAGCTCGGTTACCACGACAAACCAGTGGGCGTTCTGAACAGCCTGGGTTACTACGATGGCTTGATGGCCTTCATTGACCAGGTGGTGAACCAAGGCTTCATGAGCGATTGGCAAAAACAGCTGGTCAGCGTGGGCTCCGAAGCCGAGCCCTTGCTGGCCCAACTGGTCGAAGCGGCGGGATTTTCACCGCCCGCCCGTCTGGAACTGCTTTAACAGCCCACGATCTGGCCCCGCAAGGGCCACTCAAATCGCGGTTTCGTCCTGTTCCCCGGTGCGGATACGCACCACGCGCTCGACCGTGGTGACAAAAATCTTGCCGTCGCCAATCTTGCCGGTCCGGGCGGCCTTGATGATGGCGTCCACGCAACTGTC
>JAIXXW010000381.1 GCA_027490555.1 Comamonadaceae bacterium
TCGCTGGTGGCGGCATGCATCTCGCGGCTGGCCGCTGCGGCGGCGGTGGCCGACTTGGTGGCGATGTGGGCAGAGTCCAGCACCACCTGGGCCAAGGCCTGGTACTGTTGGTAAGCCCGTTCATCCACGGCTGCGCCAGCGGGGGAGGCCCCCCCGGCGCTCGCCTGGCCCGATGGGGTCTTTGCAGCGGGGGCAGCGGGTTTGTCCACGGGGCCTGGGGCGTCCATGGGCGCATCGGTCGGGGTCTCCACCAAAACCGGCTCGGTGGGGGTGAAATTGGTTTCGCTCATGGCATGGATCCTCGTGCAGGTCGGGATGAAAGGAGTCGCTGAAGTTGCTCTGACAACTGCGCATTAAGGGCTTGGAGTTCCTGAATTTGGGTCTTGATGGGACTGTCTTTTTCCCATAGGGGAACAGGCGGGGCCACAGGCGCTGCGGGCGCCACGGTAGCGGGTGCGGTTTTCGCTCTGGACGGACGCGGTGGGCGAGCCGCGGCTTTGACCTTGGGTTTGGCCCGGCGCTTGGGTGGCGGGCTGGCAGGGGTTTCCACCACGGCAGGGGCTTGGGCTGGGGCGACTCGCCGGGTTTTGACGGCTTGGGTCGGGGCCGCCTGCAAGCTGCTTTCGGGGGCGGCCGGTGCATCGGGCACAGCCGATTTGGGGGCGGCCGATTTTCGTTTGGCAACACGGGTGCCGGGGGCCATTTCGACGGCATGCGGCTTGTCACTGCGGATCAGGGCTGATTTTTTCATGGTGAACGTTTGGCCTTGTCAGCGGGGGGTGGACGGGGTGGGCGCTTGTGGGACCGCTGGGCCCGGGTTGTCAGCGGCCGTGGCCGGTTTCACCTCAGGGCTGGCGGACTCGCCAGGGCTGGGTGTGACGGCTTTGCTTGGGCTGGCGGTGGGGGTGGGCGGCTTGCCGATGCCGAAGGCTTCGGGCTGTACCCAGAGCATGACCAGTGCAGACGCGGCCAGGATGATGCCCAGGATCAAGGCTGTTTTGAGGTGCTGGTGACGGAATTGCTTGAGTGCGCGTTGGGATTTCTGGATGGCCTCCAGACCATGTTGGTAATACCCATCGAGCCGGCCACGGGATGGCGTCTTCGGGACAGGGGCTGCTGCTGTCTTGGGCGGCGCAGGGACAAAGTCGTCCGGTGTGATGGCCGTCGGCGCGCCGGATTCGGCCCAGCTCCTTTGTTGAATGCGCCTGAGCAATTGCTGCACCGGGATCACCCGGCCTTCGGCGCGGGCCAATTCCAGCGCGGCCTGGCTTTGTTCCGGGTTGGGCGCTTCAATCTCCCAGCGCAAGATTTTTCTGCCAAAAGCGGCCAGGCTGTGGTGTTGGCCTCGGCTGCCCACCATGAGCAAAATCGCACGGATGTTGGCGCCAGGAAAATTCTGGATCAACCGGGCCAAAAGTTGCACCTCGTTTTCGGGCAGGGCGTGTGCATCGTGCACCACCCAGATTTGGGCCTTGCTGGCCGCCTGGGGTGTTTGGGTGGCCTGCTCCACGGATTGACGCGCCAGGACCTCGTTGAAGCGGGCCAGCAAAGAGTCGGTGTTGGTGGGGAAGTAGACCTCGATGCTGTGCTCTGGCGCTTGCTGCTGCAGGCGCGCCAGCAACAGCCCCAGGTAGTGGTCCATCAGGGCTTCGTGTTCGCATTGCAGCGCGAGGCTGAGGCCTTCTCTGGCGATGGCGTTGGCGCAGCCATCGATCCGCATGCGGTCGGCGGAGCGAAAGACGAAATCATGCATCGCCTGGCTGGGGGTGGAGACGGGGATGTTCATACCGCTGCGGCTTTCTCGGTGTTCGAACGCTGGCCTTCCGTGTTGAATTCCATGTTGCTGGGGACTTTGACCGTGGGTTTGGGACGTGCAGGGTTCATGGGCGATGCGGCCTCCAGACTGAACACGTAGGCAATGACCTGTGCCACGGCGTGGTACAGGTCTTCTGGGATGGGCTTTTCAACATCTGTGGTGAAGTAGATGGCACGGGCCAGGGGGGGCGCTTCAAAAATGTGGACGCCGTGGGCCGTCGCTTCGGCGCGGATCAGCGCCGCCATGTGGTCTGAGCCTTTGGCCACCATGATCGGTGCACCGTCGCCGGTCGGGTCGTATTCCAGGGCAACCGCAAAGTGCTCGGGGTTGGTGATCACCACATCGGCATCTTTGACCCGCTCCATCATCCGGGCATTGGCCATTTCGCGCTGGCGGCGACGGATCTGTGCCTTGACCTCGGGACTGCCCTCCATTTGCTTGAACTCGTCCTTGATCTCCTGCATGGACATCCGCATCCGTTTGGTGAACGCGTACTTTTGGTAGGGCACATCGATCATGGCAATCACGGCCAGGCTCAAGGCCACCCACAAACCGGACTCCACGATCATGCTGCCCGCCGCAGCCAGGGCGGGCTCCAAATCCATCCTGCCAATTTGAACCAGGGTGTCGGCATGGGACAGCAAAGACCACCAAAGCACGGCAGTGACCAAAAGAAACTTCAGGATGGCCTTCAACAACTCAATGGCCGCATGGGAGCCAAAAATCCGTTTGAAGCCGGCCACCGGGTCGATCTTGGAGCCCTTGGGCATCACGGCTTTGAATGAAAAAACATAGCCACCCGTCATGACGGAAGCGGCAATCGCCGCGGCCAGGGTGAAGGCAATGATGGGCAATAGCAGCACGAAGGCGGCCAACAGCTGCTCGCCAAAATGGGCCGGCAGCAGCAGAGGCTTTTCGATGAGTTGTCGGTCAAACACAAAACCTTGTGCGAAGACCTTGCTCAGGCGGCTGGCCAGCCAACCGCCCGTCAGCGTCAGCAGGAGGAAGACGCCGATGACGATGACCGCCGCAGGCAATTCGATGGATCGGGGCACCTCGCCATCTTTGCGCGCCTTGTTGAGTTTGTGCGCCGTGGGTTCTTCGGTTTTTTCCTGAGCGCTTTCAGACACGGGACACTCCTAGAACATCGCGCACCACCGAAAAGCCCTGTACCCACAGCCAGTTGATGCGACCGCCAA
>JAIXXW010000375.1 GCA_027490555.1 Comamonadaceae bacterium
CGCGCCTGCGTGGCCCTGGGCAACGAGGAGGCCATCAACGAAACCCCGCGCCAGTACCTCAACCGCCTGTCGGACCTGATGTTTGTGCTGGCGCGCGTGCTCAACCGCATGCATGGCGGCGACGATGTGTACTGGAAAAGCCAGCGCATGGCCCAAGGCCCTGTCGCCTAAGTGCGTGTTTTCAGGGTTTTCGGGGTGACAGCGGCATGCACCCACTGCTACGCTGTTTCGCATGCACAACGACCCTCTTGCTTCGGCCCCTGCGCCGTATTTGCCCCAGATCCGGCTTTACCAAAATTGGCTGCGCGACGAACATGGCCTCAGCTTTGACACCTACAACGCGCTTTGGCGCTGGTCGGTGACCGAGCTGGACGCGTTCTGGCAAAGCATTTGGGACTATTTTGACTTCCAGTCGCCCACGCCGCACAGCGCGGTGCTGGCCAGCAATGTGATGCCGGGCGCCCAGTGGTTTCCAGGCGCCCAGACCAATTACGCGCACCAGGTGCTGCGCCATGTGCAGCCCGCGCACGAGGCGGGCTTTCTGGCCGTCATCAGCCACAACGAAAAAGGCCTGCGCCGTGAGCTGACTTGGCCCGAACTGCGCCGACAGGTGGCCGCGATGGCGCTGCACCTGCAGGCCCAGGGCGTGCAGCCGGGTGACCGCGTGGCCGCCTACCTGCCCAACATCCCCGAGGCCATGGTGGCGTTTTTGGCCACCGTCAGTGTGGGCGGTGTGTGGAGCATCTGCGCCCCCGACATGGGCACCCACGCGGTGCTGGACCGCTTCAAGCAGATCGAGCCCAAGGTGCTGATCGCGGTGGATGGCGTGAGTTATGGCGGGCGCGATTTTGACCGCATGGGCGTGGTGCAGGAGCTGCGCGACGCGCTGCCCAGCGTGCAGCACGTCATCGTGCACGACAACCTGGGCACCCTGGATTTGGCCAGCTGCGATGTGGGTGGCAGCGTGCAGCTGTCGGCCATCACCGCGCGCGACGATGCCCAGGTGCGGGCGTTCGAGCCGATGTGGCTGCCCTTTGACCACCCGCTGTGGATTGTGTACTCCAGCGGCACCACCGGCCTGCCCAAACCCATCGTGCACGGCCACGGCGGCACCGTGATCGTGGCGCTGGCCAACAAGATTTTGCACAACGACATTGGCTGCAGCTACCACCCCAACAGCTGGGGCGAGCGCTTTCACTGGTACAGCTCCACCGGTTGGGTCATGTGGAATGCCCAGGTGGCGGGTTTGCTCAACGGCGTGACCTGCGTCATTTACGACGGCAACCCCGGTGGCAGCAAGGAGCGGCCGGACTGGGGCATTTTGTGGCGCATGGCCGCGCAGGAAAAAGTCACGTTTTTTGGCGCCGGCGCGGCCTTTTTTGCCAACTGCCAAAAGGCCGGTGTCGACCTCAGCCGCTGCGGCGACCTGTCGCGGGTGCGGGCCTTGGGCACCACCGGCTCGCCCTTGTCGCCCGAGACGCAGACCTGGGGCGTGGAACAGTTTCGACGTGTTCGAGCGATGCATGAGATGAGCACCGCCGGGCCGCCCCAAGGTGCGAAGGCCCCCTTGGGGGGCAGCGAGCCACACGAAGTGGGCGAGCGTGGGGGTGAGATGAGCACCGCCGGGCCGCCCCAAGGTGCGAAGGCCCCCTTGGGGGGCAGTGAGCCACACGGCGTGGGCGAGCGTGGGGGCGACATCTGGTGGTGCAATATTTCGGGGGGGACTGACTTTGCGGGGGCTTTTGTGGGCGGTCATCGAGAACTGCCGCAAGAGCCCGGCGTCATGCAGTGCCGCATGCTGGGCGCCGCCGTGGAGTCGTGGAACGAAGCGGGCGAACCGGTGATCGGCGAGGTGGGCGAGCTGGTCTGCACCCAGCCCATCCCGTCCATGCCGCTGTACTTTTGGAACGACAAGGACAACGCCCGCTACCTGGCCAGTTATTTCGAGATGTACCCCGCAGGCCACGGCCGCCTGCCCGGCGGTGGCGACGGCCCGGCCAGCATGGGCGGCGTCTGGCGGCATGGGGACTGGTTGCGCATCGGCAACGCACAAGGCGAGGGCGAAGGCTGCGTCATCTTTGGCCGCAGCGACGCCACCATCAACCGCTACGGCCTGCGCATGGGCACCAGCGAGTTGTACAGCGCGGTCGAAGCCTTGCCCGAGGTCATGGACTCGATGGTGGTGGACCTGGAGTACCTGGGCAAGGAAAGCTACATGCCGCTGTTTGTGGTGCTGCGCCCGGGCACGGCGCTGGACGAGGCGCTCAAGGCCAAGCTCAACAACGCCATCAAGGTGGCGCTCAGCCCGCGTTTCATCCCCAACGAGATCTTCCAGGTGGCCGAGATCCCGCGCACCCTGTCGGGCAAAAAGCAGGAGCTGCCGATCAAGAAACTCATGCTCGGCCAGCCCCTGGAGAAGGTGGTCAACAAGGACGCCATGGCCAATCCGGGGTGTCTGGACTGGTATGTGGACTTGGCCCGGCGGCACCTGGCCAAGGGCTGAAGTCGCTCAGGGCTTGTTCAACTGGTGCGCAGCCCTTTGCAGGTGCGCGATGAACTGGCGAATGGCTGGCGACACCACCGAACCGCTGCGGATGATGGTGCCCACCGTCAGGGGCAGACCCGGCTCTTC
>JAIXXW010000369.1 GCA_027490555.1 Comamonadaceae bacterium
CCGCAAAAATCGCAACCCACCTCCACCTGGCCCTGTTCGGCGAGGATGCCCTCGACCTCTTCGGTGCCCAGACTGCGGATCATCTGACCCACGCGCTCGCGGTTGCATCGGCAGGCAAAGCGCGGTCCTGTCTCGCCCCGCAAAGGCTCAAAGCGGGCCAAGGGCTCTTCCCAGTACAGGCGGTGCAAGATGGTTTCGGCGTCCAGGCCCAACAGCTCCTCACGCTGCAGACTCTGGGTCAACAGCGCAATGCGGCGGAAATCTTCGCTTTGCCCCAACACCGACTCGCGCATCAGCGAATCCGCTTGACCGGCCAGATTGCCCTCACCCTCGATGGGCAGGCGCTGGATCAGCACGCCGGCAGCCACCTGGTCGTCTGCCGCCAGCACCAGCACCGTGTCCAACTGCTCGGACTGCAGCATGTAGTGCTCCAGCACCTGGCTGATGTTGTCCAGCTTTTCGCCCCGGTCACCAAAGAGCGGCACCACACCCTGGTAGGGCTGCTGGCCGGGCAGGCGGTCTTGCGGGTCCAGCGTGATGGCGCAGCGGCCCTCGTTGTGCACATTCACCAGCTGGCTCAGGCTGGCGCCATCGGCCACCTGGCCCACTTGGCTGCAGGTGGCGCGCAGACGCAGGTCGGGCTGCACCTCGACCACGGCCAGCTTGAGCGGGCCATCGCCAAAGATCTGCAAGACCAAAGCGCCATTGAATTTGATGTTGCCTTGCATCAGCACACCGGCAGCCGCCATCTCGCCCAGCAGCTGGCGCACAGGCGCCGGGTAGGCGCCCGTGTCGGAATTGGCGGCGCGGCGCGCCAGGATGTCTTGCCAGGCATCGGTCAGCCGCACCAGCATGCCGCGCACCGGCATGCCTTCGAAAATGAATTTGTGGAGTTCAGACAAGCTTGCATCGACGGCCGCTGGGGGGTCGATCCTCTCAATGGACAGGTGGTTGTAACTGGGCGAGCAATCAGGCGATTTTTTTGAGCCCCGCTTTGAAGCGGCGGGCGTTGTCGACATAGTGGCGGGCACTTTGGCGCAGGCCTTCGATCTGCTCGGGACTCAAGGCACGCACCACCTTGGCAGGCGTGCCCATGATCATGGAGCCATCGGGGAATTCCTTGCCCTCGGTGACCAGCGAGCCGGCCCCTACCAGGCAGTTCTTGCCGATCTTGGCACCGTTGAGGACCACGGCGCCAATGCCGATCAAGGACTCGTCACCGATGGTGCAGCCGTGCAGCATGACCATGTGGCCCACGGTCACATGCTTGCCCACCCGGATCGGCTGGCCGATGTCGGCGTGCATCACACTGCCGTCTTGGATGTTGCTGCCTTCGCCGATGTGGATGGTTTCGGTGTCTCCCCGGACGGTGACGCCAAACCAGATGCTGGCATCGGCCGCGATCTGGACGGCACCCATGACCTGGGCGTTGTCGGCCACCCAGGCGCTGTCGGCAATGTCGGGCGTTTGATCATCCAGTTGGTAAATGGCCACGGGCGCACTCCTGTCGGTGGGGTCTTTTGAAAACCTACAATTGTAGGGTGGCCCACCAGCCCGTGTGGGCGCTGCCTGCCATCACCATGCACACCTTGCGCAACGCCGCCCGAAGCCCTTGGGCGCAATCCGACCCCCACCTGAAAGCCCAGTCCACATTGGCGCTCGACCTGAGCCTGCCCGTGGGCGCGGACGAGGTGCTGAGCGCGCCGGCTGCAGGGCCAGGCCGCCCTGCACGCCCCGTGCTGGTGCCCCACACCGAGCTGCGGGCCAAATCCATGGCCACCCCGGAAGGCCGGGCCATGCTGGTGCACGCGATCGCCCACATCGAGCTCAATGCCATCGACCTGGCGCTGGACGTGGTGTGGCGCTTTGCAGGCATGCCCGAGGCTTTTTACACCGACTGGGTGCGCATCGCCCAGGAGGAAGCCAAACACTTTGGCCTGTTGCGCCAGCATTTGCTGGACATGGGCTTTGACTATGGTGACTTTCCCGCCCACAACACCTTGTGGGAGATGGCCGAACGCACCCAGGAAGACCTGCTGGCGCGCATCGGGATCGTGCCGCGCACGCTGGAGGCGCGGGGCCTGGACGCGTCGCCGGGTGTGAAAAACAAACTGGTCAGCGTGGGTGACCACCGGGCCGGCGAGATCCTGGACATCATCCTGGCCGAAGAAATCGGCCATGTGGCCGCGGGCAACCGGTGGTACCGCCACCTGTGCCAGCAACGCGGCCTGGACCCGGTCAAGACCTACGCCGCATTGATTGCCCAATACGACGCGCCCAAACTCCGTCCCCCCTTCAACCTGGCTGCCCGGCGTCAGGCGGGTTTTGAAGAGGCGGAGCTGCAGGCATTGGGTTGATCAGCCCTTGCGCCTGCGGCCTGCGCCATGGACCTGGTGCGATGGGCGACAATCCCAAGCTCAAGCGCCTTGTGCTTTTCCCTTGAACACCGGAGAGTTGACCATGAACGTGTACGACACCCTGAAGTCCCTGAACATCGAATTGCCCCCAGTGGCCGTGCCGGCTGCGGCCTATGTGCCCTTTGTGCAAACTGGCAAGCTGGTTTTTTTGTCCGGTCACATTGCCAAAAAGGACGGCAAGGTCTGGGCCGGGCAACTGGGCAAAACCATCAGCACGTCGGAAGGCCAGCTGGCCGCCCGCGCCGTGGCGATTGACCTCATGGGCACACTGCACGCCGCCGTGGGTGACCTCAACCAGGTCAAACGCATCGTCAAGGTGATGAGCCTGGTCAACTCGACCGCGGACTTCACCGAACAACACCTGGTCACCAATGGTTGCAGCGAACTGCTGGGCCAAGTCTTTGGGGCCCAGGTAGGGGCGCATGCGCGCAGCGCATTCGGCGTCGCCCAGATCCCCCTGGGCGCCTGCGTCGAAATCGAACTCATCGCTGAAATCGCCTGAGCCTGCAGGCATGGCCCGCAAGGCCTGCTGGGGCCGGCTCGCGCTGCTGCGCACGCCGTCAGGCCAAACGCTCCAGCACCTCGGCCGCAATCGCCAAAGAGCTGGTCAGGCCCGGCGACTCGATGCCCAGCAAATTGACCAGGCCCGGCACACCATGTTCGGCGGGTCCCTGGACCATGAAATCGGCCGAGACCTCGTGGGGGCCATTGATCTTGGGACGCATCCCCGCGTAGCCGGGCTGCAAGGCCCCATCGGCCAAACCGGGCCAGTATTTGCGCACCTCGGCATAAAAGGCATCGCCCCGCCGGGGGTCCACCTGCAAGTCGGTGGGATCGTCCACCCACTGCACATCGGGGCCGAATTTGGCTTGCCCACCCAGATCGAGGGTGAGGTGCACGCCCAAGCCTGCGGCTTCGGGAACCGGGTAAATCAGGCGTGAAAACGGGGCCTTGCCCGCCAGGGTGAAGTAATTGCCCTTGGCATAGTGGGCCTGGGGCAGCAAGCGGCTGTCCAGTCCTTCCATGCTTCGAGCCAAAGCCACCGCGTGAAGACCGGCCGCATTCACCAGCACACGGCAGGCCAGTTCGGTACCGTCTTGCGTGCCAATCCGCATCGGATGGCTGGCCGTGCCCTGCTGCAGGCCAATGTGCTGCACGGGGGAAACCAGCGCCAGCAGGCCTCCGGCATTTTCCATGTCCCCCTGCAGGGCCAGCATGAAACCATGGCTGTCCACCACCCCGGAGCTGGGGGACAGCACAGCCGCAACGCAGGCCAGTTCAGGCTCCAGTGCACGCGCCTGGCTGGCACTGAGCAGGCGCAAATCGTGCACACCATTGTCCTGGGCCTTGCGCATGATCCCGTCCAGGGCCTGCACCTGATAGGGGTGGGTGGCCACAATCAGCTTGCCCAGCCGACGGTGCGCCACACCGCGCTCGGCGCAATAGGCATAGAGCATGGCTTTGCCCTGCACGCACAGCCGGGCTTTGAGCGAACCGGCCGGGTAATAAATCCCCGCATGGATGACCTCGCTGTTGCGCGAACTGGTGCCGGTGCCGATGGCATTTTCAGATTCCAGCACCACCACCTCCCGGCCTTGCAAGGCCAGGGCACGCGCCACCGCCAGGCCCACCACACCGGCCCCCATCACCACCGCATCGACTTGATCCACATTGACCTCAAAAGGGTTTGTCCGGGCCCGATTGTGGCCCAGCCAGGCGGCCCGGCGCAGCACAGGGCTGACACGCGCAGGACAGCCGCGCGTGGCGCTCCGGTGCAGACTGCAGGGCATTTCAACCAGGAGGATGCCGATGTCCATGTTCAATCTTCAAGGCAAGGTCGCCATCGTCACCGGGTCCAGCCGGGGCATCGGGCGATCGATTGCACACCAGCTGGCCCGGCAAGGCGCCAAGGTGGTGGTGTCCAGCCGAAAGCTGGACGCCTGCGAGGCGGTGGTCCAGGAAATTCGGGACGCCGGTGGCCAAGCCATGGCCATCGCCGCCAGCATCTCCAGCAAAGCGCAGTTGCAAAACCTGGTGGACCAGACCCGTGCGGCCTGGGGTCCGATCGATGTCCTGGTGTGCAACGCGGCCACCAACCCGTACTACGGCCCCACCACCGGCATGAGCGACGAGGTCTTTGACAAGGTCATGCGCAACAACGTGTTGTCCAACACCTGGCTGTGCACCATGGTCTACCCGGACATGAAAGCCCGGCGCGACGGATCCATCGTCATCGTCTCGTCGATTGGCGGCCTGCACGGCTCGGCCGTCATCGGGGCTTACAACGTGTCGAAGGCGGCCGACATGCAGCTGGCGCGCAATCTGGCCGTGGAATGGGGCTCCGACAATGTGCGGGTCAACTGCATTGCCCCTGGCCTGATCAAAACCGACTTTGCCAAGGCCTTGCACGAAGACCCGGTGCTGAGCGCCAAGTACAACAACGAGACGCCGCTGCGGCGCATGGGCGAGCCCGATGACATTGGGGGCGTGGCGGTGTTCCTGGCCAGCCCCGCCGGGCGCTACGTGACGGGTCAGACCATCGTGGCCGA
>JAIXXW010000272.1 GCA_027490555.1 Comamonadaceae bacterium
GAGCGCTTGAGCGAGCTGACCGCCATCGGTTTGAGCTTGCCCGCTGTGATGTGCGTCATGACCGAGGGGATGGTGGCGAACATGAACTGGATGCGACCGGCCAACAAATCCTTGAGGGCGTCCGCGCCCTTGTAGGGAACATGTGTGGCCTCAAAACCCACCCGTTTGGACAGCATGAAGCTCGACAGGTGCGAGGAGGTGCCGATGCCTGTCGAGCCGTAATTGAGCTTGCCGGGGTTGGCCTTGGCATAGGCGATCAGTTCCTCCAGATTGTTGGCGGGCACCGAGGGGTGAACCACCAGGACATTGGGCACGTCCGCGATTTGAACCACCGGCACCAGATCGGTCAAAGGGTTGTAGGGCAGCTTGCCGTACAAGGTGGGGTTGACCGCTATCGGCCCGACGGAATTGACGATCAAGGTGTAACCATCGGGGGCCGACCGCACCACCAACTCGGTCCCCAGATTGCCCCCGGCCCCGGGCTTGTTGTCGATGACAAAGGGCTGCTTGAGCCGGTCGCTCAACTGTTGCGCCACGGTCCTGGCCAGGATGTCGGTGGTGCCACCGGCGGTGAAGGCCACCACCACCTTGACGGGCTTTTGGGGATAGGCCGGCGCTTGTGCCCCAGCAGGGCTCACCATGGCCAAGAGGGACAAGCCGGCTGCCAGCCAGAGCGATGGGTGTTTCATGTCTTGCTTTCGGTCAGGTTTTGTAGCTGGGGTCCAGGCGATCGAGCTTGCGCAGCAGGGCTGGCCACTCCATCAGGCCATAGGGCCTGCGCGTGCTGGGCTGGTAATTGTTCCAGGTTTCCTCCAGCACATCGGGCGCCACCTTCACCAAGGAGGTGTTGCAGGCCATGGCCGCCAGCTGGGCATGACAGGCCAGCTCCAGACGGTGTATCCAGTTGAAGGCTTCGCCCACGCTGCGCCCCACCGTGAGGGCGCCGTGGTTGCGCAGGATCAGCGCCTCGCCCTGCCCCAGGTCCTGGACCAAGGACGCCTGTTCGGCCAGGTCCAGCACCACCCCCTGGTAGTCGTGGTAACCGATCTTGAGAAAACGCATGGCCGTCTGGGTGAGGGGCAACAGGCCACACTCGAGCGAAGACACCGCCATGGACGCCCAGCTGTGGGTGTGGATCACGCAGTCCACTTCGGGGCGCGCTTCGTGCACGGCGCTGTGGATCACATAACCGGCCTTGTTGATGCCATAGTTGAGGTCACCGAAATCGGGCTTGGACAGGATGTTGCCGTCGTGGTCGATCTTGATCAGGCTGGAGGCCGTGATCTCTTCGTACATCATGCCGTAGGCGTTGATCAAAAAGGCACCGTCCTCGCCGGGTACCCGCGCCGAGATGTGGTTGGCCATCATGTCGGACATGCCATACAGGGCCACCAGCCGGTAGCAGGCGGCCAGATCCACCCGGGCTTGCCACTCCTGGGGGGTGCAGCGGTGCTGCATCGATTCGATTTTCAAAAATCCATCTTCAACCATGACAATTCCTGTGGCTCAGTCGAGTTTGACCCCGGCATTTTTGACCAGACTGACCCAGAATTTGGCATCTTCGGTCAAAAAAGCGCCGAACTGCTCGGGCGTGGCCGACAGGGACACATCGGTGCCCTCGCGGGCCAAAGCCGCCTTGACGGCTGGCTGGGCCAGGGCGCTGTGCGCGGCATCAAACAGGCGCTTCATGACCGCAGGCGGGGTGCCCACCGGCACAAACAGACCGTACCAAAACTCGATCGCGTACTCGGGCAGGCGGGCTTCCTGCATGCCGGGCAAGCCCGGGACCAGCGGCGTGCTGTTGCGGGTGCTGACGGCCAGCCCTTTGAGACGACCGGCCTGGACCATGGGCAAGACCGATGGCGGCGTGCCAAAGGTGACCTGGGTGTCGCCGGCGATCACCGACTGGATGGCAGGTGCCCCACCGCGAAACGGGATGTGCACCATGTCCACGCCGGTCAGCTGGGTGAACAAGGCCGCGCCGAGATGGGGCGCCGAGCCATTGCCCGAGGTGGCGTAATTGATTTTGCCGGGGTTTTGCTTGGCGCGCGCTATCAGGTCCTGGACCGAGTTGATGCCCAGGTTGGGGTTGACCGCGATCACCAGCGGCGAGGTGGTGACTTTGGTGATCGGCACCAGATCCTTGGGGGTGTAGTTCAGCTTGGGGTTGAGCGCCGGGTTGACCGAGATGCTGCTGGGGCTGGCCAGCAAAACGCTGTAGCCATCGGGCGCGGATTTCGCCACGTTTTCTGCCGCGATGCTGGAGCCGGCACCGGCCCTGTTTTCGACGATCACGGATTGGCCCAGGGCTTTGCCCATGGCGTCGCTGATGGCGCGGGCCACATAGTCGGCCGCGCCGCCCGGTGCAAAGCCCACCACCAGGCGGATCGGCTTGCTGGGGTAGGGCGAGCCCTGGGCCTGAGCGCCCCAGGCCAGGCAGGACAGCACCAGGGCGGAAATCAGGTGTCTTTTGTTCATGCGGTTGTCTCCTTCGGTTGAGGTCGATTCAAGGGATGAGGCTGTCCACCGGCTCAGGCCATGCGCAGCACGATTTTGCCGGTGTGCTGGTTGCTTTCCATGTGGGCTTTGGCCTGGTCCAGCTGGTCAAAGTCAAACACCCGGTCCAGCAGGGGCTGGATGCGGCCATCGGCAAAGGCCGGCAGGATCTGTTGGGCAAATTGGGCGATGCCATCGGCGCGCTGCGCGGGGGTGCGGTTCTTGTTGGACACGCCGTACAGGCACAGCCGCTTGGCGTGCAAGGCTTCGAGGTCGATGGTCGCATCGAGCTGGCCGTCCAC
>JAIXXW010000085.1 GCA_027490555.1 Comamonadaceae bacterium
CTCCAGTCCTTGGCCACCACGCCGGTGCTGGCCAGAAAGTCCACGTCGGTGGTGGTGTTCATGGTCACCACATCGGCGTCCAGGCCATCGTTGACGGCACGCGCCTGGGCGCTCGAGCCGCCGTGGGCCTGGTCGATCTTGACGTCCTTGCCAGTGGTTTTCTTGTAATGCGCCACAAAAGCGGCGTTGTAGTCCTTGTAGAACTCGCGCGACACGTCGTACGAGGCATTGAGCAAGGTCTGGGCCTGAGCGGCCAGACTGGCGAAGGACAAGGCAGCCAGCAATGCAAGGCGTGCAGAGGTTTTCATACGGACTCCAGTTCGGTTTGAGGTTGGGCACTCCAGGAGTGCTCTGCCATCAAGGATTGCAAAAGGGCCAGGCCCAAGGGCCACTCGCCGTGGCCAGATTCGACATTGATGTGGCCTGCGTTTTGCAGACGCACGACTTCACTGCCCCAAGACCTCGCATAGGCCCCGGCCGTGCGGATGGGGCAAAACGGGTCGTTGGTGCTGGCCACCACCACGCTGCGGTAAGGCAGCGGCTGGTAAGGCACAGGCGCAAAGTCGGCCAACACCCCGCGGCGCTCGGGATCGGCCGGGGCCACCAACAAGGCGCCTCGGATCTGGCGCACCACCTCCGAGGGCAAATGCGTCGTGGCAATGCAGCCCAGGCTGTGGGCAGCCACCACCACCGGCCCGGGCTGGGCGCGGATGACCGAGGCGATGGCCTGCACCCAGACGTTGCGCTTGGGGCGCAGCCAATCGTCTTCGGCCATTTCCACGCGCACGGCATGGCCCAGGCGCTCGGACCACAGGCTTTGCCAGTGGCCAGGCCCGGAATTGCGCCAGCCGGGCACGATCACAAGGGTGGGTTGAGAAGACATGGCCGCGATTGTGAAAGCCCGTCTTCAAAACACAAACGACTTTATTCTTGTTTGTTAATAACCAAAGCAAATAAAGAAACCCGCCGAAGCGGGTTTTTGCATCCGAAGCAGACCGGCTCAGACGATCTGTGCCACCTCTTCAAACGCCAGACGAGGCGCTCTGGGATAGACACCGGCCGGATCGGCCACGCCGATGTTGAGCAGGAAATTGGCCTTGAGGCGCCCGTCCGGGAAGAAGGCCTCGTTGACGGCCTGGGGGTTGAACCCGGACATGGCGCCGCTGTCCAGGCCCAGCGCACGGGCGGCCAGGATCAGGTAGGCCCCTTGCAAGCTGCTGTTGCGAAACGCGGCGGGCTCCACGATGCCGGGGTTGGCATCGAACACGGCCTTGGCGTCGTAGCCCGGGAACTGTGTGGGCAGGTGCTCGGGAAAGCGGGTGTCATAGGCCACGATGACGGTCACGGCAGCGCTTTGCACCTGGGGCACGTTGCCAGGTGAGAGCGCAGGCATCAATTTGGCCTTGGCCTCGGCACTCTTGACGAACACATAACGGGCCGGCTGGGCGTTGAAAGCCGTGGGGCCCCACTTGAGCAGGTCATACAGCTGGTGGATGGTCTCATCCGAGACGGCATCGGGCTTGAAAGCATGGACGGTGCGGGCCTGACGGAACAACTGGTCGAGCGCGGCATCGCTGAGGGCGTGGAAGGGCATGGTGGGTATCCTGTGGGTTTGAAAAGGCAAACCGGGCTAGCCCATTGGCCAACCCGTGATGCGACTGTACTGGCGCCTTTATGACCGAGCGAAACAGGAGGACAAGCGCACGACCTGTTCAGCGCCGCAGCGCAGCCGCCGAGTCGCACGAATGGGTTTGAGGTGGCCAGTGCGCCCCAAGAGGCCCAAGGCCTACGCTCACTGGGCCATTCTTTGGTTCATCACTCACACCATGACTGTGCAATGGCGCGAATTGAGTCACGCGGCCTGGTGATGAAAACGAATCAAATCAGATGAGAAATGGCTCAGGTGAGTTGGGAATATGGATAGAGAGGGGTGGGCTGTCCGATGGGGGCTGCGGTCAGTCTGGGAGAAAGACTGGATTGCAGCGATAGCGGACTATCGATGGCAACCATGGTGTGCATGAACAATGATCATTTGATGACCTTCATTTGTATGGGGGCGTTTGGCAGTGTGGATTCAGGAAACGGACATTTGGCGATTTGCTTTTGATGACTGCTTCTGGCCGCCTAGAGCTCGTCATACCTCTCATCCGATGACCGCAATTCAACGCAGTCACACCAAAAGGGTGAAAGATCCAAACAAAGCAGCCACAGTGGTTAAAAAGCTTGCAACACCAACAGCCAAGCCAGAGTTTGAATTGCACCGCTTTGCAATCAGACGCTCCCATCTAAGGTAGGCGAGCAGCGCGAAAGCTCCGGCAAATAGCGAAAGAAGCGCACAAGCTAACAACAACGACACTTGCTTTTTTTGTATTCCCAGTCGTAAAACGATAAGAACGGTCGCCATCATGACCAAGGCTGTTCTTTTCCAAGCTAAAGCTGTTCTTTCGGCTTGTAAACCGGCGTCATGAGGGAGATTCACAGCAACACCAGAGATCCGGCCGTAATCATCGCTAAAACCATCACTGCCGCCGCTAACAAAACAATCAAGAAGGACTTAGGCAGCGGGGCGTCGTGCCGCATGGCATGGTCACATCGACGCCAGTGCAGATAGGCTCCGAGTGACAGTGCACCTGACATCATGATGAGTCCAGAGCACAAACCAATGCGAAGTCCAATCGGCTCGATCCGGGTGCCGTACTGGTAAAGCAAGACACCGCCGGCTAACAACGCCAAAGCAGTGCGTATCCACGCCAAGAAGGTTCGCTCATTGGCCAAAGAAAAACGGTAATCGGGCTCTTTTCCTAAATGTTCTTCGCTCATCAACGGGTCCGACATGACTTATCTCTGCGGCATGTCGGCTTTTGAGTAGCCAAGGCTCACCGCTGCGTCTTCGGGGATGGCTGGCACTGTAGCGTCCCAGGCTTCCCAAGCGGCACGAAAAGCTTGAAGTTTCTCAGGCTGGTGCTTGGCCAAGTTAGCCCGCTCGCGTTCGTCCGCCGGGATGTTGAACAAATAGTCGTGGCCGTCTACACGCAGGTATTTGTAATCGCCCATGCGCAGGGCGCGTTGGCCCCGGTGGTTCATGCGCCAATACAGTGGCCGCTCAAACTGGTGCTGGGGATCGCGCAGCACAGGCAGCATGGACACGCCGTCAAAGGGCAAGTCCTCATGGGCCTGGGCACCCGCCAGCTCGACCATGGTAGCCGACCAGTCCATGGTCATGCAGTGCTGGGTGGAGGTGCCGCCCGGCGCAATCACGGCGGGCCAGTGCGCGATCCACGGCACACGGATGCCGCCTTCGGTCAGGTCCATCTTGCCGCCCACCAAGGGCCAGTTGTCAGAAAAGCGCTCGCCGCCGTTGTCGCTGGTGAAGACGATCAAGGTGTTCTCAAGCTGCCCGGTTTTTCTCAAAGCTTCGACCAGCCAACCAATGCCTTCGTCCATGTGGTGGATCATGCGGTGGTAGGTGTGGATGTTGCCGCCGTGCAGGTGGAACAGGTTGTCTTTGACCTCTTGGGCCAGCGCATGGTCTTCACGCGTTTCCCATGGCCAGTGCGGCGCGGTGTAGTGCAAGCTCAAAAAGAAAGGCGTGCCCTGCTCAGCGCCCGGGGCCATGCGGTTCACGTAGTCGACCGCACGCTGCGAGAGCAGGTCGGTCAGGTATCCGTCTTCGTGCTTTTCTTCTTCATTGCTGTAGAGGTCGTGCGTGCCGTTGTTGCTGGCGTGGGTGAAGTAGTCCACCCCGCCCGACATGGGGCCAAAGAATTCTTCGTAACCGGATTTGATGGGGCTGAAGTGGGGTGGGTAGCCCAGGTGCCATTTGCCGATCAGCGCCGTGCGGTAGCCACTGGCTTTGAGCAGGGAAGGCAGCGTGGGGTGCTCGGGCGGCAGGCCCAACACGGTGCTGCCTTTGCTCTTACTGCTGATCGGCTCGTCGGCACCGCCGCGAAGGCGGTACTGGTAGCGGGCTGTCATCAGCGCAAAGCGGGTGGGCGAGCACACGGGCGAGTTGGCATAACCCTGAGTGAATTTGAGACCTGAAGCAGCGAGTTGGTCGAGAACAGGTGAGACCTTGCCAAACTGTGCGTCGCGGCCGCCATAGCAGCCCAGATCGGCAAAGCCGAGGTCGTCGGCCACGATGAAAATGATGTTGGGGCGTTGGGTTTTCATAGATGGAATCAATCGACCTTCATGCCGGTCGCGCGTATCAAGCGACCAGATTGGGCATCTCAAGGGCAAGAAAGGAGCGCTTTTAACTGGTTACTGCCACCGGAGTGGTTGACTCCATGTCCGCTTAACTCTGTCAGCGGAACAAAAATGCGGTCTGATGACCTCAAGCAGCGAACCCATCGAATTCGGTCATTTTGCTTCCGGAATGTCCAGAATTTGTGGGTGAAATAATCTGAAAAGCACCAGCTTTCAGAAAGCTGGTGCTATGGTTTTATAGACCCAGTTAATCGTCAGGATCAATCCGCTTTAAAGCCAGATTTCCTGACTATTGGCGCCCAGCGCTTGGCGTCGTCTTGCATGATTTTTTGCAGATCGGCCGCACTGCCACCAGCAACTTCGAGACCCAAGCCAGCAAATCTTTCACGCACTTCGGGTGTTGCGAGAGCCTTATTCAAGGCTTTGTTGATGTCGTCAATAGCTGCATTTGATGTCTTGGCCGGGGCATACATGGCAAACCAGCCCTGACCCACCACATCGCCAAAACCTTGTTCCCTGAAGGTCGGGACATCGGGCATGACTTTGCTTCTTTGAATGCCCGAGGTGGCCAAAACGGTGACCTTGCCGGCTTTGGCATTTTGTTGCCACTCCATCACCACATCAATACCTGCCGGGGCATGGCCACCGAGCACGGCAGTTTGTAGGGCTGCGCCGCCATTGAAGGGAACATGCACCATGTCGACATTCAAGGCGGATCCAATCATGACCCCAAAGAAGTGCGGCAAACTGCCAGCTGCGGGGGATCCAAAGTTGGCCTGCTGCGGGTTGGCTTTGAGCCATGCGGCGAAATCTTTGAGGTTCTTGACGGGTGAGGTCGCAGGAACAGCAAGGGCAAATGAAAAGTCGCAAACCTTACCGACAGGCGCAAAGTCGGTTTCCGGGTTGTAGTTAAGTTTGCTGAAGACCATGGGTGCCAGAACCGGAACCACAATTGGCGTGACCATGACTGTATTGCCGTCAGGGGCGGCAGACTTGAGCAGTTCGGCAGCCAGTCTGCCGCCTGCGCCCGGACGGTTGTCCACGATCACAGGGCGCTTGAGTTCGTCTTTCATCTTTTCGGCCACGATGCGAGTGACCACGTCGATCGAGACGCCAGCGGGAAAGCCGACGAGCACGCGCAGTGTCTTGTCACTTTGAGCGGATGCAGGCGTTACGGCCAGCAAGGATGAGGCCAAGGCCAATGAGGTGATGAGGGTTCTGCGTTGCATGGTTTTATCTCCGTTGTGGTGTGATTTAAGCGCAATGGTGGGTGAACTTGGTGTCTAGGAAGGCTTCCATGCCTTCGATGCCGGATTCGCTGCCGTAGCCGCTGTCCTTGAGGCCGCCAAATGGGGCTTCCGGGACCGAAACGCCCATGCCGTTGATGGCTAGGCTGCCCACCTCCAGCTGGTCCGACACTTTCAAGATGGTGCGTGCCGAGTCGGTGAACAGATAGCCGGCCAGGCCGTAAGCAGATTGGTTGGCCAGATACAAGGCATGGTCGATGCTGTCGAATGGGGTCAGCGTGACCACGGGGCCAAAAGGCTCTTCTTGGATGACGGGGGAGTCAGGGGTGACACCAGTCAAAAAGCTAACGGGTGCGAAGAACCCAGTGCTCGGTGCTGAGCCCTGGTGTAGTTGTGCACCGGCATGCACAGACCTATCGATCAGATCACGCACAGCGGCTAATCGGCGTGCGCTGGCCAGTGGACCCATTTGCGTGCTGGGGTCCATTCCGTCGCCCAGGACCAGTTTGCGACTGGCTGCGATGAAGGCGTCCATGAAATCGCCCTCAATGGCGCGGTCTACATAAAAGCGCGTAGGCGCCAGGCAGGCCTGGCCTGCATTGCGGAATTTGTGCACAACCATCTGTGCCACGGTTTTGTCGATGTCCGCATCGGCGCAGACGATCACCGGGGCGTGTCCTCCGAGTTCCAGTGTGATGCGCTTGAGGTGTTTGGCCGCCAATTGCGCCAGATGCCGCCCCACGGGCACAGAGCCTGTAAAGGTGATCTTGCGGATGATGGGCGATGCAATTAGATGTTCAGAGACCTCGGTGGGCACGCCATACAGCAGTTGCAAGGTGCCTGGAGGTACTTCTGCTGCAAAGCAGGCCACCATGGCGGCGACGCTGGCGGGTGTTTCTTCGGCACCTTTGAGGATGATGGAACAACCTGCAGCCAGAGCGCCGCCGATCTTACGTGCAGACAGCACCAAAGGAAAATTCCAGGGCGCAAAAGCTGCCACAGGACCGACAGGTTGCTTGAGCACCTGCATGCGGCTGTTGGGGATTCGGGCGGGAATGATGCGCCCATAGGTTCGCCGCGCTTCTTCTGCGTACCACTTGATCAGGTCTGCTGCCATGGCGCATTCGGCGCGGGCCTCGGCCAAGGGTTTGCCTTGCTCCAGCGTGAGCAAGGTGGCGATGTGCTCCATCTGTTCACGCATCTTGTTCACGCCTTTTTCCAGGCGATCGCAGCGCTCGAAGGCGGGCACTTGTCGCCATGCTTCAAACCCCTGCTGGGCGGCATGCAGGGCCTGGGCGATGTCGTCATGGTTGGCCAAGTGAAGCCGGTCTAAGGTTTCAGCGCTGGCCGGGTTGACGATGGCCACTGTCATAGCGTGACGGCCTGTGCGCCACTGCCCATTGATGAGCAGTTCGGGGGCCCGATATGCGGTTTGGCCACTCATATGTTTCTGCCTCCGTCGACGTCCAGACAAACACCCGTCAGGTAAGAGGCTTCATCGCTGGCGAGAAAGGTGACCGCAGAAGCCACATCGGCAGGACGGGTGAATCGTCCCAGCGGAATGCGCATCAAAAAGCGCTCGCGGTTTTCGGGGGTGTCTTCCATGCCCATGAAATCTCCCAGCATGGCCGTTTCCCCAATCATCGGGTTGACGGCATTGATGCGCACCCCCGACTTGGCAAACTCCAGCGCCAGGCCCTTGGTCAGGTTGATCATGGCCGCTTTGCTACCGCTGTACCAGGATAGGCCCGGGCCAGGCCGCACGCCGGTGGTGGATGCCACGTTGACGATGCACCCACTGCCTTGATTGACAAAACCTGGCAGCACCGTTTGTGCAGCCCAGAACAGACTTTTGACGTTGACTTTGTAGACGCGGTCGAACTCTTCCTCGGTCACTTGCAGTGCGGGTTTGTTGCGGTGGGTGGTGCCTGCGTTGTTGACCAGGATATCCAAGCCCCCTAGCTCTTTTCGGGTGCTGGCCACCATGTTTTCAAACGAGGCGCGGTCCGACACATCTGCGACGACACTGCTGGCCTGGCCACCGGCTGCGCGGATGCTTTCTGCGATGCGTTGCGCACCTTCTGCATTCAGGTCGGCCACCATCACGCTAGCGCCAGCCAAAGCCATGCGTTGCGCGATCGCGGCACCAAATCCGGACGCACCGCCGGTGACGATGGCAATTTTTTGATTCAGGTTCATGGGGGTTCTTAAAGTTCGATGACCAGTTGGGGGCCGTTGCAGCGGGAGATACAAGGGATAAAACGTTGACCTGCTGTGCGTTCTTGTTCACTCAGCACGTTGTCTTTGTGGTCTGGCTGTCCTTCGAGTACACGGACTTCGCAGGTGCCGCACAGACCCTCACGGCAGGCGTAGGGGTGATCTATACCGATTCGCTCCAAGGCTTCCAGGGGGCTTTCGTTGGCACCCACTTCTACCGTTTGCTGGCTTTTGGCCAGCACTAGCTGGAAAGCTGTGTGGGTCGAGTTGTCTTGGGCATGCGCTTTGAAGCGCTCCATCCGCACCGATCCTGCGGGCCAGTGTCTGGTGGTTTGTTCGATGGCATCAAGCAGGCCTGCAGGACCACATGCGTAAACCGCATCCCAGGCCGATTCACCCAGCAAGGCCTGCAGGTTCAGCGCGGTGCCTTGATCCATGTCGAAATGGAAGTCGACCCTTTGGGGGGAGAGGGCATAGAGCTCTTCTTGAAATGCCATGCGACTGGCCGAGCGAGCGCATGCCACAAGTTGCCAGTCAAGACCGTGTTGTTGTGCAGCCTTGACCATGGCATAGATGGGGGTGATGCCGATGCCTGCGCCAATGAAAAGAAATTTGCCCGGGACCTGAGTGTCCAGCTCGAACAGATTACGAGGCGCGCTAATGACCAAGCTGGTACCTGTGCGCAGTTTGTCGTGGATCCATGTGGAGCCACCACGGCTGTTGGCGTCACGCGCCACAGCGATTTGGTAGCTCGCTTGCTCGGCCGCACCTTCAGCATTGGTCAGTGAATACTGACGAATTAGCCCGTTGGGCAGATGCAGGTCGATGTGTGAGCCGGGCGATGCGCCCGGCATCGGCTGCTGGTCTGCCGCTTGGAGCTCGATCAGTACGATGTCCCTGGCGATGGCCTGCAGACGCGTGATGACCGCTTGGATCATGCGTCCCCCTGCGCTGCCTCAACCTTGATCAGGCGATCAATGAGCCAACGAGCTTGGTTCAGGCCACTGTCTGCGGCAATCGGCAACATGGGCCGGTCTGGGACCAGATCGATGATCTTTTGTTGTGCTTCGATCATGGTGCGGTCTTCTTCGAAGGCTTCAACCACAGAGTCGTAGATGGATTGCGTCATTTGCTCGTTGTCCAGCTCGAAGTTGCGTGCCTGGCAGAACCAGTAATGGCTGGTGCTTTCGGTCTCCGGTGTCTGGATGGAGGTGTGACGAAATTGCACAGCCTGAGACACCCGGGTGCCTTTTGGGGCGCCGGTGCCTGTGGGAGCTGAGCCTGCATCCATGCGCAATAAGGCAGGGGGCGACCATTTGTAGATTTGCCAGCGATCGACTTTGCCCTCGAAGCTGGCCACTTTCTTGTGCAGACTGGGCATCTCGTCGTTGATGTACCAGCGGCTGATGGTCAGTGTGCCGTTGCCATCGGTGTTGCGTTCGATTTCTGGTTTCAAGCCGGCAGCGCTGTCGGTACCGAGTGTGGTGGGATGCACCCACGCCAGATGGGTGAAATCCAGCAGGTTGTCGACGATCAGTTTGTAGTGCGCTTTGTAGTGGATGTAGCCGGGCTTCATCCGCCAGTCTGGGGAGTCATGCCAGTGGTAATCCACGATGTCATCCGGATTGGCTTTTGCCGGGTCGCCCATCCACACCCATATCAGGCGGTTGCGCTCAGCCACGGGGTAGCTTTTAATGCACGTCTTAGGCGGGATCTTGTCCTGTCCAGGAATTTCTACGCAGGCACCAGTCGGATCGAATTTAAGGCCGTGGTACATGCAACGCACGCAGTCCCCTTCTTTTCGGCCCAGGTGTAAGGGGGCTGCCCGATGGCAGCAACGGTTTTCGAGGGCAACCGCACGGCCCTGTGTGTCCCTGTAAAGCAGCACCGGCTCGTTGAGCAGTGTTCTGGGCAACATGGTGTCTTGTGGAACTTCTGTATCCCAGGCGGCAACGTACCAACAATTTCTGATGAACATGTGTGTCTCCTTGATCGGTAAACCCGTTTGGGAATTTCTTGACTTGACGAAATATTAGAAAAGTCACCTCATAATAGAAAATCAAAAATTCATATGATTGATAGAAAACTTTTATATTGGTGATAACCATGAGACTTCCGACCCTGCAAGCACTGGTGCTGATCGAGGAGCTGGGCAGCATCCGGGCGGCCGCGCAAAGCATGGCCTTGACGCAGCCGGCCCTGACGGCCGCGATCCAGCAATTGGAAGCAGAACTCAAAGCCCCATTGCTGGTGCGCAGCAAAAAGGGCGTCACCTTCACCCACTTCGGGCAGGCCTTTTTGCGGCATGCCAAATTGATGGTGGGTCAGAGCCGCAGGGCACAAGACGAAATGGCGCAGCTGCGTGGCCATTGGGAGGGCACCATCAAGCTGGCGGTATCTCCGGCCATCGGATTGGGCCTCTTGCCACAGGCCTTGCGGCAATTCACGATGCAGCATCCCGAGGTCAAGGTGCACTGTCGTGATGGGCTTTACCCGAGCATTGCCCCTGTGATCCGGGACGGGACTCTGGATTTCGCGTTGACGCCGGTGCATCGGGTGGACCTGGAAAGCGACTTGGTAGCCGAGCCTTTGTACGCCAGCCAGGTGGTCATCGTCTCGGGGGTGTCTCACCCGCTTTCTCGTGCGGAGCGCCTGGCGCAGCTGCAGGATTGCGCTTGGGTGCTGTCCAGCCCATCACGCGGACCGGGCGCTGTCATTGAGGAGGCTTTTCAGACCCATGGGTTGGGCATGCCACGTGTCACGATGCTGTGTGAATCCTTTTTGGCTTTGCCTGCGGTGGTCGCAGCATCAGACCAGTGGGTGACGACAATGCCTAGGATTTTGTTTGAAAACAGTCCATTTAAAGATCAACTGTGTATCGTACCCATCGAGGATACATTGCCCAGCCCCTTGATTTGTACCGTCAGGCGGCATGATTTGCCAATGACGCCCGCCGCAATCCAATTGGTAGGTTGGATACAGCACTTCGCGCTCAAGAGGTTATAGACAAATATGAGACCTTTTAGTAGGTTGTCACTGCACACCTGCCGTAGCTGATATCTGGGGGAATTCGGCTTTGAGTCGGGAGTGTCTGTACAGCTAGCACAAGACCGGTCGTTCATCTTCGCTTAAGCGCGGATCGCATGCGTGGCATGTCGAGTGACCGGTATTGCAATTACAGCGTTCATAGGAGCTACTCCCACTTGAATGACCGGTAGTGATCGTCACAACAATAACGTCCACTTACCGCGAGTGACTGCAACCAGCCTTTAGCGGAATTAATTTGCAAAGCATTCTGCCCAAACCCCCAACCTATAAATTCATCAAATTCATCACCTCATCAATTCACCATCCCCTCCCCCAAAAACAAAAAAACCCACGGCTTTCGCCGTGGGCCCAATGAACCCACCCAGGTTCAGGAGACCTTGTTGTTGTGCGGGCTTCAGAACGCCTGATCGGCGGTGAAGGTGATGAGGTGCAGCTTGCGGTGCTGCGGGAAGTGGTCGCCCACGGCATCCTGCTGGGGCGAGAGCTTGCGCACCTTCAGGCGGTCCACCCGTACGCCTCGCTTTTCAAGCCGATGTCCTGCCGCCTCCAGCAAGGCGGCGGTACGGGATGGCTCCGAAGGGCTGCCTGCAATCAGTAAAACGCTCATATTTCATCCCTTCGGAAATTTCCAGACCTTCACTTCTTGGTGTAGATCTGGTCGAACTTGCCGCCATCGACAAAGTGCACCTGGCTGGCTTTGTCCCAACCGCCAAAGGCCTCGTCGATGGTGAACAGGTTGAGCTTGGGCAGCTGTTTGGCGTATTTGGCCTGGGCCTTGGC